>NZ_JBFAPG010000248.1:0-9133 GCF_040675595.1 Micromonospora sp. NPDC049580 | reverse complement strand
GTAGTCGGCCTTCACGCCGGCGCCGGCCACACCCATCATCAGCATGAAGTCCATGAAGCCGTGGGTGGCGTTGCCGGGCGAGTGCAGGCTGTCCAGGGTGACCTCGCGTAGGCACCCGTCGAGGTCCCCGTTGGCGATCCACTCGACGGCCCGCCTGTCGAACTCCGGGTCCGGGCCGTGCGGGCCGAACTGCCGGGGGCCGCCCAGCTCCAGGGAGAGGTGACCGGTGCCGATGACGGCCACCCGCAGGTGCGACGGCCAGGACTCGACGATCTCCCGGATGGCCGCACCGAGCTGGACGAAGCGCTTCGGCTGCGGCAGCGGCGGAGCGAAGATGTTCGTGTAGATCGGCACGATCGGCAGGTCGGCCTCGGGCCGCAGCGTGATGATCGGGCAGGTGATGCTGTGGTCGATGCGCAGCTCGTTGCTGAACGCCAGGTCGAAACCGGAGTCCAGGCCCGCCCGCAGGATGTGCGCGGACAGGTCCTCCTGGCCGGTGAGCAGCATCCGCGGCAGCCCGAACTCGCGCTCCTCGTTGTACCAGTTGGCGTCGTAGAAGGGCGCCTTGCCGACCAGGAACTGCGGCATATTGTCCAACCAGAGCTGGTGGAAGTGGTCGGAGCCGACCATCACCAGCACGTCGGGTCGGGCCCGGGTCAACGTCTCCCGGAAGGCCAGGATCTTGCGGGTCCACTCGTCGGCGAACGGTGGCCGGTCCTCGCCGGTCGCGGTGCTGGCCCGGTAGTAGAAGGGGTGGTGGGTGGAGGCGATGACCGCGACGATGGAGGCCATTCCCACTCCTTTCGGGGGCGGAAGAGGGGGAGTCAGGGTTCGTAGACGGCGTTGCGGTCCACGGTGCGGTAGATGTCCATGCCGAGCGGCCGTCGGCGCTCCTCGGCGAGGTGCCCGAGCAGCCCCGCCGCGCGGGCCAGCAGGGCGAAGCCGCGCAGCATCTCGACGGGGAGCCCGAGGTCGGCGAGCGCCGCGCCGCACACCCCGGCGCCGTTGAGCGGCAGGGTACGACCGAGCACCTGCGGGTGTACGCGGCCGATCGCCTCGAACAGCCGCAGGTGCTGGCCGTGCAGGCCCTCCTCGGTGGCGATCCGGATCAGCACGGGGGTGCGCGGGTCCTGGTCCTTGTGCACGGGGTGTCCGAGGCCGGGGACCAGCCGGCGCTCCCGCTTCGCCCGGGTGACGGCGTCGAGGGCCAGCGCGTCGTAGTCGGTCACGTCACCGGCCTGCGCGAGCGTGTCGGCGAGGAACCGTCCACAGTCCTCGGTGACGCCGAGGAAGCGGGAGCCGCCGCCGAGTAGCCCGGCGGCGAGCGCGCCCTGCAACGACTCGGGCGCGGACAGGTACGTCAGTCGGGCGGCGATGGCCGTCGGGGTGAAGCCGTGGTCGGCGAGCGCCACCAGCACCGCCTCGAAGACCCGTACCTCGCCGGGGGTGGGTCGGCGGCCGGCGACCAGCCAGTACGCCAGCTCGCCGAAGCCCACCGTGCCCATCAGGTCGGCGGCCAGGTCCTGCCCGAGCAGGGAGATGGTGGTCGGGTCGGAGGTGCCGATCCCGGTGGGGAAGCTCAGTTCTTCAGCCACGCGCGGATCTCCTCGCCGTGTTCGTCGAGCCCGGGCGGCGGCAGCTCGTACCGGGCCGGGGTGTCGGAGAAGGTGATCGGGTTGCGGACGCCGGGCACGGCGCCGACGGTGACGACCGGGTCGAGCCCAAGCTCCTCGGCGAGGGCCACGCCGCCGTCGATGGTGTTGATCGGCGCGCAGGGGACACCGGCGGCGAGCAGGTCCCGGAACCACTCGTCCTTGGTCCGCTTGGCGAGCCGTTCGACAAGCAGGGGCCGCAGCTCCTCCCGGTTGGCGGTGCGGTCCTGGTTGCGCCCGAAACGCCTGTCGTCCGGCAGGCCGGGCAGGTCGAGCACCTGGCAGAGCTTGCGGAACTGCCCGTCGTTGCCGGCGATGACGATGAGTTCGCCGTCGGCGGTGGGCATTGGCTCGTACGGGAAGAGGCTGGGGTGCGCGTTGCCCATCCGGAACGGGACGGCGCCGCCGGCGACGTAGCCGCTGGAGTGGTTGACCAGGCCGGACAGCGCCGAGCTGAGCAGGTTGACCTCGACGTGCTGTCCGCGTCCGGTCTCTCCACGATGGTGCAGCGCGGCGAGGATGCCGATGCTCGCGTGCAGCCCCGCCATCACGTCGAAGACCGAGATCCCGGCCCGGTATGGCGAGCCGTCCGGGTCGCCGGTGAGGCTCATCAGGCCGGAGATCGCCTGCACCATCAGGTCGTAGCCGGGGAAGTCCCGCCCGGCGCCGGTGCCGAAGCCGCTGATGCTCGCGTACACGATCTTCTCGTTGTTCGCGGTGACGGTGTCGTAGTCGAGGCCGAACCGGGCGAGGCCGCCGGGCCGGAAGTTCTCGATCAGCACGTCGGCGCGGCGGGCCAGCTCCTGGGCGGCGGCCAGGTCGTCCGGCTGTTTGAGGTCCAGGGCGACCGACCGCTTGTTGCGGTTGATGCCGAGGTAGTACGTCGAAACGCCTTCGCGGGTGGGTGGCATCCAGGTGCGGGTGTCGTCGCCGCCCGGGCTCTCCACTTTGATCACCTGTGCGCCCAGGTCCGCCAGGAGCATCGTCGCGTACGGCCCGGCGAGGATCCGGGAGAAGTCCGCGACGAGCAGGCCGGCCAGCGGCCCGGTCGATTGCTGCACCATGTTTCCGCCCGTTCTACGGACACCTGTCCGCCGAGTCAGCTTGCGGCACCACGCGAGCACTGTCAACGGGCAATTCATCGCGATGAAACACGCTCTTGACACGAATCGTGGCCGGGACCACACTTGCGCCACTCGGGCTGGCCGCACAGCGGACAACAGTCCGGAAAACTCGTACCCGGAGAGGAATGGGTGGCGATGAGCGCAACCGACCGGCCGGTGATCTTCCGCAACGGCCTGGTTCTCACCATGGACGACGCCCACACGGTGCTGCCCGGCGCCGACGTGCTGGTCGTCGGCGACCGGATCGCGGAGGTCGGCGTCGGTCTCACCGCGCCCGACGACGCCCTGGAGATCGACGCGACCGACGGCATCCTCATGCCGGGCATGGTCGACACCCACCGGCACATGTGGCAGACCGCCATGCGCGGGTACGGCGCCGACTGGACGCTGACGCAGTACTTCGTCTGGTACTACCTCGAATCCGGCAAGCTGTTCCGCCCCGAGGACGTGTACGCGGGAAACCTGCTCGGCGCCATCGAGGCGATCGACGCCGGCGTGACCACCACTGTCGACTGGTCACACGGCCTGCAGACGCCCGATCACGCGGACGCGGCCGTCGACGCCCTCGAAGCGGTGCCGGGCCGGTTCGTGCTGGCCTACGGCAACATCCAGCAGGGGCCGTGGGAGTGGGCCACCTCGCCGGAGTTCCGCGACTTCCACCGCCGGCGGATCGACGGCGGCAAGCTGGCCGGCTTCCAGATGGCGTTCGACGTCACCGGCGATCCCGCGTTCCCCGAGCGGGCCGCGTTCGAGGTGGCCCGGGAGTTGGGCGCCGCGGTGACCACGCACGCCGGCGTGTGGGGCGCCACCAACGACGACGGCATCCGGCTCATGCACGAGGGCGGCTTCATGACCCCGTCGACCGTGTACGTGCACGCGGCCACGCTCACCCACGACTCGTACAACCGGATCGCCGCGACCGGCGGCTCCGTCTCCGTCTCCACCGAGAGCGAGCAGAGCGCCGGGCAGGGGTACCCGCCCACCTGGCAGCTGCGCCACCACGACATTCCGGTGTCGCTGTCGATGGACACCAGCGTGTGGTGGAGCGGTGACCTCTTTTCGGCGATGCGGAGCACGCTCGGCGCCGACCGCTCCCGTGAGCACCTGGAGGCGCACGCCAAGCAGGACACGATCACCCACTGCCACCTGCGCGCCGAGCAGGTCGTCGAGTGGGCCACCCGGGGCGGCGCCCGTGCCCTCGGCATGGACTCCACGGTCGGCGCCTTGACCCCCGGCCGGCAGGCCGACATCGTTCTGATCAAGAACGACGCCTCCCCGGTGATGTTCCCGATCCTGAACCCGCACGGTCACGTCGTCTTCCAGGCCCAGCGCGGCGACGTGCACACCGTGCTGGTGGGTGGCCGGGTCGTGAAGCGGGACGGCCGCCTCGTCGGTGTCGACCTGGCCGCCGCGCGGGCCCGGGTGGCGGCGACCATCGACCACCTGCGCGAGACGATGGGGGAGGAGGCGTGGCAGCGTGGCATGAACCCGGACGTCCCGGAGACCGCCATCCTGGAGAACCCGTACCAGTACACCGAGTGGGACGCCGGCTCGGCCCAATGGAAGCATTAGGACATGAGTGACAACGGAAGGGGCGCCGGGCCCGACTTCATCGAGGCTCTCGCCCGTGGCCTCGACGTCCTGCGCTCCTTCCGTCCCGCCTGCCCGTCGATGACGCTCAGCGAGATCGCCGCCGCCACCGGCCTGGCCCGGCCCACCGTCCGACGCATCCTCATCACGCTCGAGTCGCTGGGCTACGTCCGCGCGGTCGGCCGTGGCCACGCCCTCACCCCGCGCGTCCTGGAGCTGGGGATGGCGTACGTCAACGCGCTGAACATGTGGGACGTGGCCCGCCCGCACATGGAGAAGCTCGTCGCGCAGACCAACGAGTCGACCTCGATGGCCCAGCTCGACGGCAGCGACATCGTCTACGTCGCCCGGGTGGCCGTCCCGAAGATCGTCACGCTCGGTGTCACCATCGGCACCCGCTTCCCCGCGCCCGCGACGTCGATGGGCAAGGTGCTGCTCGCGGCGCTGCCACCGGAGACCCTGGCCGCCGTACTCGCTGAGCCGACGCGCTCCGGCATCACGCCACGCTGGCAGCCCTCGCCGGGCGAGCTCGACGCGGTGCTGCGGGAGGCTCGGGCGAAGGGCTGGGCACTCGCCGACCAGGACCTGGCCCCGGGAATCCGGTCCGTCGCCACCGGCGTGCGCGACGGCGACGGGCGGGTCGTCGCGGCGATCAACGTGACCGTGCACGCGGCCGAGACCTCCCTGGAGACCCTGCGCGAGGAGCACCTTCCGAGGTTGCTCCGCGCGGCGGCCGACATCGGGCACGACTGGGCGCTGACCGCCGCCGTCCCGGTGGTCACCGCCTAGCTGCGCTTCGGGTGCCCATGAGCTCCGCGGATCGTCCGGGGCAACGCCGACACCCAACAGATGCCATAGTGCCGGCCATGAAGGCAGACCTGCACAGCTACTTGAAGGGCGGCCGCGACTCGCTGCTGTGGAAGCTCGACGGGCTCGGCGAATACGACATTCGGCGGCCGTTGACCCCGACCGCGACCAACCTGCTCGGTCTGGTGAAGCACTCGGCGGCCATGGAGATCCTCTACTTCGGCGTCGTGTCCGGCCGACCGTTCGAGCAGGAGCTGCCGTACATCGGCGATGGTGCGGAGACCAATGCCGACATGTGGGCGAGCGCGGATGAGACCCGCGAGGAGATCGTCGAACTGTATCGCCGCGCGATCGTCCACGCCGACACCACCATTGACGCCCTTGCGCTGGATGAGGTCGGACGCGTGCCGTGGTGGGGCGACGCAGCGGTCACGTTGCACCACGTCCTGGTCCACGTCATCGCGGAAACCAAACGGCACGCCGGCCACGCCGACATCGTGCGCGAACTCATCGACGGCGCGGCCGGGCTGCTGCCCAGCAACGACAACCTGCCCACCGGGGACGAGTCATGGTGGCTGGACCACCGCCGGCGAGTGGAGCAGGCAGCCCTCGACGCCAGCAAACTCCCACCGATGCTGCCCTAGCCGGGCGGTGGGCGCCCTGGTCCGAGCGTTCCGGGATGATGGCGGACTGCCCCCGCGACCAATCGATCATGGTGACTGAAAGTGTCGTACACCCGTTCTAGTCTCGGGTCATGGTCGAGGAGTTGGCGCAGGCAGAGGACGCGATCGCAGCCTGCGCCGACGCCGCCGCCTGGGCTCTGCCCGAGCAGGAGTTGATCGCGGCGCTCGACGCCGCGCACCGCATTGAGCAGCGCCTCGCCGCCGTGACTCTCGCCCTGGTCCGTGAGCTCGACGGCCGTGGCACGGCCCGCACCCAGGGCGCGTCGTCCACCGCGGTGTGGCTGCGCGAACGGCTGCACCTCACCATCCCGGCCGCCCGCCGGCTCGTCGATCTCGCCGCCGCCCTCGACGCCGCACCGCCCGCCGTGCGGGACGCCCTCGCGGCCGGGACGGTCACCGCCGAGCAGGCCCGCGTCATCACCGACACGATTGGCGCGGCGGCGGCGTCGGCCGGCGCCGAGGCCGCCGACAAAGCCGTCGGTGTTCTGGTGCAGTGGGCCGGGCAGTTCGACCCCACCCTGCTGCGCAAACTCGGCACCCGCATCCTCGACCACGTCGCACCCGAGGCCGCCGACGCGGTCGCCGCCGCGGCACTCAAGGCCGAGACCGACCGGGCTGCGCGCGACCGGCACCTCACCATCTCCGAACGGACCGACGGACGACTGCGGCTCAGCGGCATCCTCGACACCGAAACCGCCGGCCTGCTGCGCGCCGCCATCGACCCGCTGACCGTGCCCACCGGCCCCGACGACGCACGCAACCCCGGCCAACGGCGGCATGACGCCCTGGCCGACGTGTGCCGCCTCGCCCTGCGCACCGGCGAACTACCCGACAACGGCGGCGACCCCGCCCAGATCGTCGTCACCACCAGCTACGACGGGTTGACCCGGCAGTTGGGCAGCGGTTCCCTCGACATCGGCCCGCAACTCACCCCCGAGACGGTGCGTCGGCTCGCCTGCGACGCCGCGATCCTCCCCGCCGTCCTCGGCAGCGCCAGCCAACCACTCGACGTGGGCCGACAACGCCGCCTCATCACCGGACCCCTACGCCGCGCACTCGTCCTGCGCGACCGAGGCTGCGCCTTCCCCGGCTGCGACCGACCACCACGCTGGTGCGACGCCCACCACATCCACCACTGGGCCGACGGCGGCACCACCACCCTCCACAACGCCGTCCTCCTCTGCGGCCACCACCACCGACACCTGCACCACACCGACTGGGTGGTGCGCCTCGGCGGCGACGGCCACCCCGAATTCGTACCACCCGCCTGGCTCGACCCCGACCAGATCCCCCGCCGCAACCAGTACCACCGACGAACGTAACCACCACCACCACCGATCACCCGGAAAAGCAGGCCGACCGAGTGACGCCGATCACGTTGGTCTCCATCGCCGTGCGTCCGACCGCGAGGTCGACCGTGGTGGGTTCCTGCGGCATTCCGCCGGTCACGCCGGCGTTGTTGACGAGCACGTCGAGGCCGCGAGTGTGACGACGGTCAGCCCAACGACCTGATTGCCAGCCCCACGACCTGGTCGCCACCCCGACGACCGGCTGTAAATCCACGGCCATTCGGATGCGCGGCCGGGCGGTCACGAATCCGGCGGCAAATCGTCACCACCGGCGGTTAGTCTTCCTGCGCGCGTCGTCGTCCTGGCACGCCGCGCCCCGCGCCTGGTCGGCGCGGCTTCGCCGCCACCGCCCACCAATGGCCGGCTCAATCGACTTCAGGAGAATTTGTGACACAGCAATCCGTCGCGACATCGGACAAACTCGACGCCGCGGTGCTCAAGGTGGCCGGCGTCGTCGTCCTCGGCGCGATCATGTCGATCCTCGACGTGACGGTGGTCAGCGTGGCGCTGCCCACATTCCAGAACGAGTTCGACGCGTCCTACGCCCGCGTCGCGTGGACGATGACCGGCTACACCCTCGCCCTGGCCACCGTGATCCCGCTCAGTGGCTGGGCCGCCGACCGGTTCGGCACCAAACGGCTCTACATGGTGGCGCTGGCGCTGTTCACGATCGGGTCGGGGCTCTGCGCCACCGCCGACTCGATCGGCGAGCTGATCGGCTACCGCGTGCTGCAGGGCCTCGGCGGTGGCATGCTCATGCCGCTGGGCATGACCATCATGACCCGCGCGGCCGGGCCCCACCGGATCGGCCGGCTGATGGCCGTCCTCGGCATTCCGATGCTGCTCGGGCCGATCGGCGGCCCGATCCTCGGCGGCTGGCTGATCGACACCGCGAGCTGGCACTGGATCTTCCTGATCAACCTGCCGATCGGTGTCGTCGCGCTGATCTACGCACAGTTCGCGCTTCCGAAGGACGCGCCCGAGCCCTCCGAGTCCTTCGACTTCGTCGGCATGCTGATGCTCTCGCCGGGTCTCGCGCTGTTCCTCTACGGCGTCTCGTCGCTGCCGGAGGCGGGCACCTTCGCCGAGGCCAAGGTGTGGGCGCCGATGCTGGTCGGCGGCGCGCTGGTGGTGGCGTTCGTGCTCTACTCGTTCAAGCCCCGGCACCCGCTGCTCGATCTGCGGCTGTTCCGCAACCGCAGCCTGACCATCGCCTCGGTGACGCTGTTCGTGTTCATCATCGCGTTCATGGGCGCCGGCCTGCTGTTCCCGAGCTACTTCCTGCAGGTGCGCGGTGAGTCGACGCTGGCCGCCGGCCTGCTGATGGCCCCGCAGGGCATCGGCGCGATGCTCACCATGCCGATCGCGGGCACGCTTGCCGACCGGGTGCCGATCGGCCGTACCGTTCCGTTCGCGTTGGCGCTCATCGTCGTCGGGTTCTTCAGCTTCACCCAGGTCGACCCGCAGACCTCGTACTGGCTGCTCGGCGGGTCGCTGTTCGTGATGGGTCTGGGCATGGGCGGCACGATGATGCCGATCATGACGTCGGCGCTGCGGACGTTGCAGGCGCAGGAGGTGGCCCGCGGCTCGACGCTGGTCAACATCCTCCAGCAGATCGGCGGCTCGGTCGGCGCCGCCGTCATGTCGGTGATCCTCACCAACGAGCTCAACGGATCCCGGCCGATCCCCGGACTGGTGGACGAGAGCGGCAAGCCGATCACCGAGGCCGGGCTGGCCATCGCCTCCCAGCAGCGGCCGGAGCTGCTGCAGCAGATGCCGGTGGACCCGTCGATCATCGAGCGCGGGCTCGACTTCGCCGCGAAGTCGTTCGCCACCACGTTCTGGGTCGCGTTCGCGCTTGTCGTGCTCACGTTCATCCCGGCCGCGCTGCTGCCGCGCCGGCGTCAGCCGGCGCAGCTCGACGACCG
>NZ_JBFAPG010000247.1:0-9159 GCF_040675595.1 Micromonospora sp. NPDC049580 | reverse complement strand
CCCCGCGCCCGGCGGGCGTCGGCGACCGCGACGCCGCCCAGCACGAGCACTCCGGCGGCCAAGGCGGCCAGCCCCGGCAGGAACAGCAGCGGTACGACCACCGCCGCCAGCACCAGGATGGCGATCCACCGCGACGGGGAGACCCGCCCGAACACCTCGTACTCGAAACGGGCCCGGCCGGCCAGGAACAGCGCGGGTCCGCCGAGCACCATGGCCAGCCACGCCCCCGGGGCATGGCCCAGCGGATGATCGATGATCAGCTCGTAGCCGACCGCCGTGGCGGCCAGGCCGACCACCATCACCAGGTGCGTGTCGGCCGCCGAGCGGCCGATGTTCGCCGGGTGGCGGGCCGTCATCACGGCCTCGCCCAGGATCTGCCCGGCGCGCTGGACGTAGATCCGCCACAGCATGATCGACGTGGCCACCGAGAGCGCGAAGGCCCACGCGTGCCCCGACTCGTACGGGCCCTTGCTGTACGCGAAACCGGCCACCAGGATCGTCTCGCCCAGCGCCACGAGAAAGAACTGCTGGTACCGCTCGGCCAGGTGCTCCCCGGCGATCTCCCACTTCGAGACCGTCGACCGGCCCAGGCCCGGCACCGGCCAGCCGCACCGCGCCGCCAGGTACTCGATGAGCAACGCCAGCGCCCAGAGCATCACCTGCCCGTTGATGGGCAGCAACGCCCCACCGATCCAGAACACCCCGCTGACGGCGAACACCACGGTCATCCGCACCTTCAACCGGCGGTACGGATGCGGTCCCAACGCGATCGACAGGATCAGCGGCCGGGTCACCTGCGCGACGACGTACGCCGTCGCGAACGTCAGCCCGGTCTCGCTGAACGCCCGGGGGATCGCGACCCCCATCACCATGCTGGCCACGAGCGCGGTCAACACCACGGTCTGCAGCGGTGCCCGGTACGGGTCGTAGCGGCTGGTCGTCCACGCGGTGCCCTGCCAGACCGCCCAGAGCGCCAGCAGCAACAGCAGCGTCTTGCCGCTGCCGGTGACCGCCGGCCAGCCCAGCTGCGCCGGGCTCTCGGTCAGGTCCTCGAACGCACGCGCGGAGATCCGGGTGAGCGCGAAGACGTAGACCAGGTCGAAAAAGAGCTCCAGGAACGTGGCCCGACCGGGCGCGGTCGCCGCCGGGACCGGCTCCAGGTGTCCCGCCGCCCTGGAACCCATGGTCAGCGGCCTGCGCCGGTGCTCCGGTCCACCTCGAAGTCGTAGCACCTCGGCCGGCACGCGCGGCCGCGAACCGGCGATTCTGCCCACTTCGGGGATCTTGCTCGCAGGCCCCGTCAACGGGCACGATCGATCGGTGACGAATCGATGGGGCATGACGGTGCCGTTGGGCGGGATCCCGCTGGCCGATCACCAGGCGGTCTACGCGACCCTCGATAGCGCCGGGTTCACCGACGTGTGGTCCTCCGAGGTCGCCGGGACCGACGCGTTCACCCCGCTGGCCCTCGCCGCGGCGTGGCAGCCGCGGCTGCGGCTGGGCACCGCGATCACCCCGGTCTTCACCCGCGGCCCCGGGCTGCTCGCCATGAGCGCGGCGGCGCTCGCCGAGGCGGCCCCGGGCCGGTTCGCGCTCGGCATCGGCGCGTCCTCGCCGGTGCTCGTGCGGGACTGGAACGCGGTGCGGTTCGACGAGCCGTTCCGACGTACCCGCGACGTCCTGCGGTTCCTGCGCGCCGCGCTGCGCGGTGAGACGGTGGACGAGGTCTACGACACCTTCACGGTGCGTCGGTTCACCCTCGAACGGCCACCGGCGGTGCCGCCGCCGATTCTGCTCGCCGCGCTGCGCCCGGGCATGCTCCGACTCGCCGGCGCCGAGGCCGACGGGGTCATCCTCAACTGGCTCAGCGCCGAGGACGTGCCGCGGACCCTCGCCGAGCTGGGCGAGCGGCGTGCCGGCTTCGAGGTAGCCGCCCGGATCTTCGTCTGCCCCACCGAGGACGCCGCGTACGCCCGCACGCTCGGCCGCCGGCTGATCACCAGCTACCTCACCGTGCCGGCGTACGCCGAATTCCATCGCTGGCTCGGCCGCACCGAGGCGCTGGCGCCGATGTGGGAGGCCTGGGCCGCGGGGGACCGGCGTGCCGCCAGCGCGGCGGTGCCCGACGAGGTCGTCGACGCCCTGGTGCTGCACGGCTCGCCGGAGCGGTGCCGAGCCCAGGTCCGCCGCTACGCCGACGCCGGCGTGGACGTGCCGGTCCTCGCGCTGCTGCCCACCCCCGAGGTGACCGCCGGCAGCGCCGCCGCGCTGATGACCCTCATCGCCCGGTTGGGCACCGAGCCCGTGGGAGCGTCCCAGTGAATCTGACCGACCGGATCGCGGTGGTCACCGGCGGCGCCGGCGGCATCGGGGCGGCACTGTCACGGCGCTTCGCCGCCGAGGGCGCCGCCGCGGTGGTCGTCGCCGACCTGGACGCCGAGGCGGCCCATGCCGTGGCCGAGGGCATCGGCCCGGTGGCGCACGCCGCCGCCCTCGACGTCACCGACGAGGCCCAGGTCCGCGCGCTCGTCGACGACACCGAACGGCGCTTCGGCCGCATCGACCTGTACTGCGCCAACGCGGGGGTGACCACCGGCGGGGGAATCGAGGTCGACGACGCGGCCTGGGATCGCGCGTGGCGGGTCAACGTGCTCGCCCACGTCTACTCGGCCCGCGCGGTGCTGCCCGGCATGCTCGCCCGCGGCGGCGGCCACCTGCTGCACACCTGCTCCGCGGCGGGCGTGCTGACCGCGGTGGGCGACGCCGCCTACACCGCGACGAAGCACGCCTCGGTGGGCTTCGCCGAGTGGCTCGCCATCACCTACCGGGACCGGGGCATCCGGGTCAGCGCCCTCTGCCCGCAGGGTGTGGACACCCCGATGCTCGCCGACGGCATCGTCGAGGGCCACCTGGGCGCCCGGGTGATCGCCGCCTCCGGAGAGGTGCTCACCCCGGACCAGGTCGCCGAGGCGACCATCGCCGGGCTGGCCGAGGAGCGGTTCCTCATCCTGCCGCACCCGGAGGTCGCCGACTACGCCCGCCGCCGCGCCGAGGACCCGGACGGCTGGCAGGCCGGCCTCCGCAAGCTGGTCCGCCGACTGACGGCCTGACGGTCTGGGGCGTGTGTCAAAGTCCTCGTCGAGCCGAAGCTTTGACACACGTCCTAGCGGCCCGGAACGCGCCCGGCGGCCAGGAGGTGCGCGCTCGATCCGATCAGCGCCGGCTCGGTGCTGTAGACGCGGGCCAGATCCAACGCCGCGGAGAAGACCGTGTCCTGCGCCGGCCCACCTGCCGCAGCCTCCGCCGCCGTCCACGCCGGGCCCTCCACCCCGTGTACGACGACGTCGGTCAGCCCTGCCGCCGAACACTCGTCGGTGATCTCCTCGACCCGATGGAAGTACGCGTGGGTGAAGCCGGTCCGTGGATCGTTGGTGCCGTCGGTCAGCAGGTTCCTGGCCTCGTCGAGCAGCCGCTCGTCGAGGCGTGCGGTGGCGGCGAAGTCCAGCGGACCGGCGAAACGGGAGATGACGGCCGCCACGATGAGACCGCCGGGGCGGGTGACCCGGACGGCCTCCCGTAACGCCTGAACCCGGTCGGCACGGTCCAACAGGTGGTAGAGCGGCCCCAGGAGCAGCGCGGCGTCGTACGCGTCGTCGGCGTCGGGAAGCGCTCGCGCGTCGGCGACCCGTGCCTCGACGGGTGGCTGCCCGCCGCGTGCCTGCGCGACGTGACTCGGCACCAGGTCGACGAGACGGACCTCGTAGCCGGCAACGGCGAGGGCCCTCGCGTACTCGCCGGTGCCTCCGCCGATGTCCAGGACACGGGCACCCGGGCCGGGCAGGAGATCCCGCAGGAGCTGCGTCGTGCGGATCCACTCCAGTCGTGCCTGCGGGCGGGCGGAGAGCCGCTGGTCCTCGCGGTAGCGCAGCGTGTAGTAGTCGACGATCTCGCTCGTGTGCTGATCCACCCCCTGATGCTCGTCGTTACGCCGTACCCGCCGCCACCGTGTTTCCGCTCCGGCATGCGGCCGCTACCTCGGCTGCGGGAGCGCATTCACCTCTGTCACGTCCCGCTGGTCGCCCGGGCCCCCCTGGTGACAGCCGTGGCCGCCGACTACGGCCGCCGCGCCCGGCTCCGCTCCCCCCGGATCCGTCACCGGTGATCAAGAGGTTCGCGTCACGACACGCCGGTGGGATGACGCAAACCTCTTGATCACCGAGGCGGGGCGGTGGGGGTGGAGGAGGTGGGGGTGGGGGTGAGGGTGTTCAGGTTTGTTTGGTGGGTGGTGTTGGACTGGATCACTGTGGTGGCCAGTGTGGTGGTGGCCGGGTGGACGCCGCCCTTCTGCTCGGCGGTGGCGACCCGGACCGTCTGCGTGAGGTACGCGCGCAGGTGCGCGGCCAGCAGGCGGTGGAACGTCTTCCCGGTGGCCGACCGCAGCGCGGCCAGCTCGTCGGCGGTGACCATGCCCGGCATGTCGTGGCCCTCGTGCGGGTTGGTCGTCGGCGCTCCCGCCTCGACGAGCAGTTGCCGGGACCGGGTCAGGTCGGCACGGTTGCTGGCCCGCACCTCGGCGGCCAGGCGTCGCCAGGCGGGGTCGGTGGTCCGGGTTGGCACCAGGTCCAGCACCGGGAGCAGCCGGTCCGTCAACGCCGCCGTCAGTTGCAGCCAGGCGATGTCGGTGGGGCTGAAGGAGCCTGCCGATCCGACGTTCGACGGTGTGGACGCGGCCGGCGCGACAGTGGGTGGCCCGGCGCTGTGCGCGGTGCCGGGAGACCCGCCGGCGCAGCCGGCGACGAGCACCGCCGCCGTGAGCAGCGCGGCGTGAGCGCGCATGCGGCCTCCTTTCGCCCGCGGGCGGGCCCGGCGTGACCGGACCCGCCCCTCCGTACGACGGTGTCGGCTCAGATCGGCCGGCCGTCGTGCCCGCACTTGATGACCGGACGGATGCAGTCCTGGACCCGGCGGGCCATCTCAGCGGTCGGCCAGGCGTTGAAGAAGTCGCCGTGCATGGTGTAGCCCGGCCCGGAGGCCAGCCGGAAGTGCGACGGGTCGCCGTTGACCGGGTACCGCAGCACCTGCCGCAACTTCGGCACGTGCACCGGGTGGGTGCTCGGGCAGGCCTGGTTCACCGGGTACGCCAGGTGGCTCTTGTGGTCCGGGGAGTCCAGGTCCCGACCGTTCCAGCACTGCGGGAAGTCCAGGTACGACTCGAGCATCGTGCCGGCCGGGCAGTTGACGAAGTCCTTCGACGGCGGCACCTGCCCGGCGTGCAGGCAGGACCAGCGGGCGATGCTGTCGTTCGGCCCGGTGGCCTTCGCGTTGCCCGCGACGAGTCGCAGGCCCTGCGGGATCGGTTGGGTGTTGGCGACGACGTCGGCGCGGACCCCTTCACCGAGGTAGTAGAACGTGGCGATGGCCGGCTCCACCGCCACGTTGTCCCGGTAGAGGGTCGGCACCCAGTACGACGAGACGTCCACCGCCGGGTTGCAGGTGCTGGTGGACTTGACCAGGTCGGGAAGCGTGGTGTTGCCGTTCGTCACCGTGCTGCCGAAGAAGCTGTGCATGTGTGAGGCCCCGGGCAGCCCGGGAAAGACGATCGGGTCGTCGGGCAGCCGGTGGCTGTACGCGCAGTCGGCGGGGAACTCGGCGACCCGGATGACGTTGGCGACCGGGGCGGCGTCGGCCCGGTCGGTGGTCCAGGCCAGGTACGTGCCGAGGAGCGTCAGCAGGGCGCCGATCGCCGTGGCGAGGCGTAGCCGGCGGGGGACGTGGGAGAGGGGTGCGGCCCTGTCCATCTCGTGACTCCTGTCGGGGACGGGTCAGGGACAGCTCCGACGCCGCCGCCGAAAGACGTCGGAGAGTGTCCTGGCCGAAAGGGGGTGGTGGCCCGTGAACCGGGGCGAGAGAGCGCTCTCACCACATCAGACTGTTCCCCACGTCGACGGTTGTCAATACGTGCGCAGTTGGTGGAAAACGCGGCGGGAGGGGCAGCCCGACACCTCGGACTGCCCCTCCCGTGGAACGAGGACGTCAGAAACCGAGGACGGCCCGCCCGCCGACCACGGGCAGCCGCACCTCACTGTCGTTCGGCGCGACCCGCAACTCGGTGCCGCCCAACGGCAGCAGCGTGTACTCCTGGTCGCTGGAGAAGACGACCACCCCGATCCGGTGGCCCGCCGGGAAGATGTAGTCCTTCGGCTCCATGGTCCAGCGGTAGTCGTACAGCTTGCCCTGCTTGACCGGCTCGGTGCGCGCGGCGCTCTTGCGGTTCTGCGGGTCCATCCAGCCGCGGGTCACCACGGTCGGCGCGGCGGTCGACCCGGCCGGGCCGTAGTCCACCAGGTACGCGGTGAGGTTCGCGTCCGGCTTGTTGTCGATCGCCATCCGCAGCCGCATCTCCGGGCGCCCCGAGATGCGCACGTTCTGCGTCAGCGCGGGGGAGCGGTACGCGAGCCGGTTGGGGCTGGCCGTGTCCGGATCGGCCACCAGGGTGTCCGGGTGGATGGTCCGTCCCTCGTCGACGAAGCTCTGCTCGACCTTGGCCTTCGGCGGCTTGCCCGTGGTCAGAGCGCCCGGCGCGGTGGCGTCGGTCGCCGCGAACCGCAACCCGACCTCACGCGCGGCGGGGTCGGGCCAGTTGGCGTACGTGGTGTAGGCGCGGTCCTCGCGCTGGAGCACCGCGGTCGGCTCGTCCATGATGCCGTTGCGCACGTTCCACAGCCAGAAGTCGAACCAGCGGTTCTCGGTCTGCTTGTAGGTCCAGGTGTGGCCGTCCGGAAGCGTCACCGAGGCGTTGCTACCCGGACCGCCGTGCCCACCCTGGTGCAGCCAGATCTTGCGCGGCACGTCGCGCTTCGCGAGCTCGTCCCACCAGCCGGCGAAGTGCTCGGTCTTCACGTTCCAGTCGTTGAGGCCGTGCACGACGAAGACGCTGGCCTTGACGTCGCGGGCGTCCAGGTAGTCGCGGTCCTGCCAGAACTTGGAGTAGTCACCGGTGACCCGGTCCTGCTCGGCGGTGATCGTCGCGAGCTCGTCGGCGCAGGGCCCCTCGGCGCGCGCCTGCCCGGCCGTGTACTGGGCCAGGATGTCGAGGTCCTCGCCCTGGAACGTGCCCGGCGCCACCACCAGGCCGTTGGCCCGGTAGTAGTCGTACCAGCTGCTGATCGCCGAGACCGGCACGATGGTCTTCAGGCCCTTGACCCCGGTGGTGGCCACCTGGTTGGGCAGCGTCCCGTTGTAGGAGACGCCGGTCATGCCGACCGCGCCGGTGGTCCAGCCGGCGGTGACCGGGACGCCGTTCACGTCGTACGCCTTGGCCCGCCCGTTGAGCCAGTCGATGACCGCCTTGGTGCCGAGCGTCTCGGCCTGGTCGCCGCTGGTCGGGCAGCCGTCCGAGTCACCGGTGCCGACACTCTGGCCGAGCACCACCGCGTACCCACGCGGCACGTAGTAGTCGTCCAGCGAACCGGGCAGGTTCGCCTTCGCCTGTGCCCGCTGGGCTTCCACCTCGACCGCCCGCCGCCCCGAGCGGTCGGTCCGGCCGTTCTGCGGCAGGTCGTCGACCAGCACGCTCGGGTACGGCACGTCACCCCAGGTGCCCTTGCGGTACGGACTGTGCTCGAAGATGACCGGCACCTTGAAGCCCTGGGTGGCGGTCTCCCGGGGGCGGGAGATGTCGATCGCCACCCGGTCGGGACGGCCGTCGTGGTCGGTGTCCACCGGGGTCTGGACGAACACCCGCTCCTCAATGGCGTCCGCGAGCGAGAACACCGGTTGGGTCATGCCGTCGGCCACCACGATGCCGGTGGGCGCGGAAGGCGTGGGCGGAGCGGCCGCCGCGGTCGGGGCTGTGCTCAGCACCAGGGCGCCGGACACGCCGACGCTGAGCAGTGCGAGATGGCGGGGTCGACGCATGCGCGTCTCCCTTCGGTCGGGCTGGCTGCCGGGTCTCGGCACGGACCAATCACGAAGATCCATTCGTCGCCATGCTAGGTGCGAGTGGGCGTCGCGTCGATCCCCTCGGGCCGCGCCCGCGCTCGTTACTGGCCCTCCCAGACCGCCTTCGCGCCGGAGTCGCCGGTACGGACCACGTAGTACACGGCGATGGCGGCGGCCACCACCGACAGCACCTGCAACACCAGCGTCAGCGCCCGACCGGAGCGCGCGCCCTCGGCGCCGCGCGGCGCGACGAACCAGACCAGCGCCAGCGCCACGACTCCCAGCCCGATCGCGGCGTAGAGGGCGAGGTCACCGAAATCCTGGTGCGCCTCCAGCTTCGGGACGAACTCGGGCGTGACGCGGTTGGCGGAGCGCAGGCGCGCGAAGAACGCGTCGCCGGTGAGCTTCGCCAACAGGGCGGCGACCGGCGCGCCCACGGCGAGCAGGCCCAGCACCCAGCGTGTGTGCGGCCGGATCGGCGCGACGAGCGCGTACGCGACCGTCAGGAGGGCCAGCAGCGGCACGAACACGACCGCGGCGTGCAGCACGAGAGGGTGGGCGGGGATACCCATGAACTCCTCGAACATCGGCGTCTCCTCCGAAAGGGGTGGACGTCGATCGTCCGGGAAGGACGTTATCGGTCACGCGCGGGCGTGTCAGCCCTCGGGCTGGCCTCAACTGCGCGAGCGCGGCAGGCAGTCCTTCTTGTACTTCAGGCCCGAGCCGCACCAGCACGGGTCATTGCGCTCCGGTGGCCAGGGAACCCGCGAGCTGGGTCGCGCCGACACCTCGACCGCGTAGCCGGCCCGGATCGCGGCGTCGGTCGGGTCGCCGTCGCGTCGACCGGCGAACGCGTCCAGGCCGGCCACTGTCGCTCTGAACACGCCCAGCCCGGTCCGGCCGGCACTCGTCAGCCGTACCAGCTCCTTCTCCAGCCTGGCCCGGTGCGCGTCCCAGTCCGGCCCGTACACGTCGGTCAGCTCGGGGTGCTCGGCGAGCAGGCGGTCGAACTCGGCCCGGGGCCAGAGGAGCAGATCAGAATCAGCGCCCTGACGCTCTGCGGCCCGGCGGACGAGCTGGTTCTCCAGGCGGTCGGCCAGATCGTCCTGCCGGTCGTGCGGCAGGTTGAGATTCCGGCGTACCCGGTGGCGCTGTTGCAGCAGGAAGAAGAGCACACCGGGCGCGTCCGGCGGGCCGACCTCCGGGTCGGCCGCCGCC
>NZ_JBFAPG010000246.1:0-9190 GCF_040675595.1 Micromonospora sp. NPDC049580 | reverse complement strand
CGGCCGCCGGCCGGCAGGCCGGCCGCCGCCTCGGCGCGGGCGTACCGCTGGGTGGTCACCAGCTCGACAAGCCGGCGCCGCTCCTCGGCGTTGATCCGACCGCTCAGGACGGCGGCGCTGACCAGGGTGTCCTCCCGGGCGAGCAGCTCGCGGGCGCGGGCCAGCGCGATCACCGCGCGGGTCTCGACCGCCAACCTGCTCTCGTACGCGCCCCACTCCGGTCCGTACACGTCGAAGGCGGCGTCGACGAGTTGGTCGTACCCGTCGATCGCCCCGGTGCGGTCGAGGTACCCGGCGTCCACCTGGGACCGGACGGCGCCCAGCCCGTTCAACCGCCGGACGAGCGCCTCGGCCCGGTCGCGTACCGCCCCGGCGCTGAGCAGGCGCAGATCGCGGCCGGTCGGAAACGCCCGGACGTCCGCCGCCGCCCGGTCGGTCACCTCGCGGGCGCCGGCCAGCGCGGTCCGCGCCGGCGCCGACCCGGCCAGCGACTCGGCGGTCACCCGGCGCTCGGCCTGCAGGCCGAGGATCAGCCGGTCGATGGGCTGGCCCAGGGTGTCGGCCAGGGTCCGCACCCGCAGCAGGTCGACCGCGTCCTGACCGGTCAGGTAGGCCGCGTACGACCAGAGCGTGAGCAGCACCGCCGCCGCGGCGACGAGCCGGACCCGCAGTCGCCGTTCGAGGGTGCGCGTCACGTCGCGCTCCGTCCGGTCCGCGGTGACCCGTGGCGCGTCCGGCTCATCGCGCCGACCGCTGCGGCCAGGGCTGCCCGGCGGCGTCGCTGGCCCGGTCGGCGACGACGGTGCGCAGCAGCGCCAGCAGCTCCGCACGGTTGGCGCAGTTCAGCCGGTTGCGCATGCGGGCCACGTGGTGCTCCACGGTCTTCGCCGAGATGAACAGCCGATCACCGATCTCCCGGTAGGTCAGTCCGGCCAGCACCAACTCGGCCACCTCGTACTCCCGGTCGCTGAGCCCCTGCTGGGTGGGGGCGGCGATGGCGCCCGCCGCCGGGGTGGCGCTCTCGCCGGCGGCGGGTCGCGGCCCACCGGTGGCGGCGGCCGGCCGGCCCTGCAGCACCCGGGCGCACTCCAGCAGGGTGGTCATCGCCCGCCGGTCGGAGGTGCGGATCGCGGCCTGCCCGGCGAGGCGCGCGCCGTCCCAGCACAGTCCGGTGTCGTGCAGGCCACGGGCGGCGGCCTCCACCCGCACCGGGTCGACCACGCCCCGCAGCACCTCGACCCAGCTCTCGGCGGCCGCGGCGACCACGGCGGCGTAGCGGCTGTGGTCCGCGGCGGCCAGCAGGGCGGTGACGTGGTCGTCGGCGGCCGCCGGCTCGCCGCTCAGGATGGCCGCGTGCAACCCGCTCCAGTGCAGCGGGACGCTCCACAGTGTCGGGGCGCCGAGCCGGTCGAGCAGCGCCCGGCCCTCCCGCAAATACGGCGCCAACCGGGCGGCGTCGCCCAGCCGTGCGCCCGCGATGGCCAGTTCGCCCAGCGGCAGCAGCGTGAACAGGTCGACGGGATGGCGGACCACCGCCTCCAGGGCCTGGCCCCACCCCCGCTTGAGCGCACCGAGGTCGCTGGTGCGCCGGCCGATGCCCATCCGCAGCGCGGCGGCGAAGAGCAGGTCCCGGGACTCCAACGGCCGCTCGTCGGCGGTCACCGTGGCGAGGCGTTCGGCCGCCGCGAGCGTCTGGCCCCGGACCATGAGGATCCAGGCCTGCAACAGCCGGTGCCGGCGGGCCATCAGCGGACCGCCGACTCCGGCCGCCTGCGCCCGGTGCAGCACCTGCTCGGCGATGTCCAGCTCGCCGGAGTGCACGGCGGTCAGGGCGGCCAGCGCGGCGGGACTGTCCGGCAGGAGCGCCGCCCGGCCGTCCGGCTCCAGCAGCGCGGCGGCCTGGACGAGGGCGGAGAGCGCCGCGCTCGGTGTGCCGGTGACGCTCTCGCGTACGCCCTGGGCCATCAGCCGGGCGGCGCTGGCGTGCAGGGTGGGCGGCTCGCCGGCCGACCCGTCCACCGGCGGCCCGGCGGCGGTCAGATCGCCGGTGGCGAGCCCGCCGACGGTGGCGTACGCCAGGGACGAGGCGCTGCCCGACCAACGGTACAGCTCGACGCTGCGGCCGGTGTGGCCGCGGTGCGCCAGAGCCGTCGCGGCCACCACGGCCGCCTCGGCGCGGTCCGTCGGATCGGTCGCGGCCAGCAGCCGGTCCGCCAGGCGCAGCGCGTCGTCGAGGTTGCCGGCGAGCGCGGCGGCGAGAGCCTGCCGGGCGCTCGTCGGGTGCCCGGCCGCGGTGGCGGCGGCGAACAGGTCGGCGGCGAAGGCCGGCTCGTCGGCCAGCGCCTCCTGCGCCGCCGCGGCCAGCGTCGGGGCCGGGCAGTCGCCGAGCACGCCCACCGCGAGCAGCGAGCGCACCAGCGGCAGCACCGGGCCGCCCCGGGCGAGCTGCAACTCGGTGAGGCGACGCCAGACCGCGCTGCGCTCGGTGGCCGGGCTGAGCGTGGTGACGGCCCGCCGGACGATCGGCGTGAGCCGGCCGTCGGCGCCGATCAGCCCGGCCGCCCGGGTCGTGGCGATCAGCTCGTCGACCGCCTCCGGCTCCTGGTCGAGCAGCGGGCCGAGCATGGTCACCGGCAGCGGCACGCCGGCCGCGACCGCGAGCAGCAGCCGTCGTACGGCGGTGGGCTGGACCTCCAGCTCCGGCGCGAATTCGAGGACGACGGACCGGGGTGGTTCGGCCGGGGCGCTGGTCAGGCCCGGGACCGCGCGCAGGCCACGGGTCAGCCGCTCGACGTCGCGGGGGACGCCACCGGTCTGCGTGTGCACGAAGTCGACCAGGTCGCCACGGTGGGCCAGCTCGGGCGCGGCGGCGGCGAGGTGGGCCGCGGTCTGCTCCCGAGCGTACGGGCCGAGCAGCACGGCCTGCCCTTCGCGGCGCAGCGCGTCGGTCAGCTCGGAGACGGCCGCCGACCGGGGCCAGGGCCGGTGGGCGACGACCAGTCGGTGTCGCCGGGTGGCGACCAGGCCCAGCAGCACGCCGATCCGCTCGTCGTCGAGCAGGTGCGCGTCGTCGACCAGCAGCAGCTCGGCCGGGTCGACGGGATCGCCCGGCTGCGGGACGCCCGTCCGCACGGTGACCCCGGCCCGTTGCTGGGTGCGCGTCAGCTCGGCGAGCAGCGCGGTCTTGCCGTGGCCGGCGGGGCCGGCCAGCCCGACCAGGAGCGGGCCGGTCGGATCGTCGGCGACCCGGTCCAGCAGGGCCCGGGGTGCTCTGCCGAGCACCAGTCGGGACTCGACGACGTCATTCATGATCATTGTGGTCATCCTTCGCGTCCCCGGCTGAGCGTCAGTGCCAGGCGGGACGCCTTCGGCAGGTCGAGGGGGAGGATCCGGACCGGAGGGCGGGGTGGCGGCTCGCCCGGATCGGTGGCGTGGTCCCGGGGTCGTCGCAGGGCCGGGATGGTGGCCCGGCCGGAGCCGGCGACCGGTGCCGGATCGCGGACCGGAGTGGGGTGCCGGGGGCGGGGTGACACCACCTGGCAGGCCGCGCTCGCCGCCCCGATGGCGGCGGTCAGCTGCGCGTCCGGCTCCACCTCGACCGGGACCGGAAGCGCCGCGGTGATCAGCTCGGTGACCAGCGGGATGCGGGCCGAGCCGCCGGCCAGCAGGACGCCGTCGAGCTGCGTCGGAGTCAGGCCGGCGCCGTGCACGGTGCGCAACAGGAGGTCCACTGTGGCCTGCACGGTCGGGCGGATCATGGCCTCGAACTGCGCGCGGGTCACCGGTATCCGCGCCGGGCCGGTCGGCAGGCTCAGCACCACGTCGGCGGCCAGCTCGACGGTCAGCGCCCGCTTGACCCGGTCGCACTCGGCCGGCAGCCCGCGCAGGGCGGCGTGGTGCTCCCGACGGCCGGTGGCGGCCAGCTCCCGCGACAGCACGGTGCGTACGTGGCTGGCCAGCAGTTCGTCGAAGTCGGCGCCGCCGATCGGGTCGAGCCCCTGCGGGGTGCCGAAGCTCTCGTAGGTGCCGCGCGAGGTGCGCCGCACCAGGGCCGCCTCGAAACTGGCGCCGCCCAACGCGTAGACGGCGGCCGTGGTGCCCGCGAATCCGCGGGCCGCGTGGCTCTCGGCGACCGTGACCGTACGCGGCAGCAGCGTGACGGTGCGCAGACCGAGTTCGACGAGCGCCCGGTGCAGCAGCTCCCGCCGGTACGGCCGCCAGGCCGCCGGGTGGCTGAGCACGACCGCCTCGGCCGGGCCGCCCTCCACGGCGTGCACCTGCTCCACCACCCACGCGGCCAGTTCCGCGGTGAGCGTCTGCGGCGCGCACGGCTCGCCGCCCAGCAGCAGGGGCACGTCGTCGCCGATGCGGCGGACGAAGTCCCTGGTGGTGCGGCTGCCGTCGTCGGTGACGGGCCCGCCGATGTGCAGGGCGCCGTCCTCGGCCAAATGCAGCACCGACGGTACGAGGGGCGAGCCGGCGTTGAGCGGAACAGCCTCCGGGCGCGTCCAGGTCCGGCCGTCGCGCCGTGCGACGGCGGCGGCGGTGTTGGTGCTTCCGATGTCGATCCCCAGGACGTACGGCATCCGTCTCTTCTCTTTCCGCGAGTTGGCCGGCTGGTGGCGATGGCGTCGGCGCTGCCCGGCGACCCACCCCCGGCGAAACCCGCGGGCTCCTACGTTCGTACCAGAGATCGCTCCCCGGTCGGGACCCTAATCTGCCCGGGACGGTTTCCCCCAGTCCCCCTAACGGTGGAGCCGATCAAGGCCCTAACGCGGCCGGATCGGATGCGGGCCGAGCCCCGATGTCCGGGATCGGCCCCCGCAATAACGTCACTGTCGACGAACGACGGTCGCCGACGCCAATCCGAGGAGAACCGGCACATGGACTCGCAACAGACCCTCCACGACTTCGTGCTCGACCTGCTGACCAACCCCGACGCGCGGTCGGCCTTCGACCTCGACCCGGAGGGCGCGCTGCACTCCGCAGGGCTCAGTGACATCACCGCCGCCGACGTGCAGGACGTGGTGCCGCTCGTGGTCGACTACGCGCCGGGACAGGGCCTCGCGCCGATGGTTCCGGCCGTCGGGCAGCTCGGGTTCGACCCGCTGGTGACCGACACCACCGACGTGGTCGGCCAGCTGCAGAGCGTGGCGCAGCAGATCAGCATCACCAGCTCGCCCGCCGGGGTGGACGTCAAGGCCGGAGTGCTCGGCGCCATCGCCGTGGACCCGACGACCGTCGCCGCCGGGGTGACCGTGCTTCCGGGTCTCGGCCTGGGCGTCGGCCCGAGCGGCCTCGACACCGACCTGACCGGCGTGGCCGACGTGGCGCACACCCTCGACGCGGACGTGGTGCAGCCGGTCGACGGCATCGCCGACCCGGTGCTGGGCGGCGTGACCGGCACCGTCGGGGACCCGACCGGTGTACTCGGCGTCACCGACCCGGTGCTCGGCGGCGACGTGACCGGCGGTGTTCTCTCCGGCGTGCACGGTCAGGTCGACGGCATCGTCGGCTCCCTCGGTGTCCACGACACCCTGGGTGGCCTGGGCCTCGGGCACGGCGCCGTCGGTGGTGTGGTGCCGCCGGTCGACGTCCCGTCCGTGGTGGGCGGCGTCACGCACCACGTGGACAGTCTCCTCCCCGGTGTCACCGGCACGGTCGGTGACGTGACCGGAGGGGTCACCGACGGTGTGACCGGCGACCTGCACGACGGGGGGCCCGCCTCGTCGGACCACGGGCTGCTGGGCATCACCGGCGGTCTGCTCTGACGGGGATTCCCGTCGGAAGCGGGAGGCCGGGTCGCCTCGGGCGGCCCGGCTCTCTCCGGTTTCCTTTCCGGTCCCTCTTGATAATTGAGCCGAAATCCGCACACTTGGTGCGGTGATGGCGGGGATCTGGTTGGACGTACTGGACGAGATCGCCCGGACGTGCAACACACACGGTCGCGGCGACCTGCTTCAGACGGTCCGACAGAAGCGTGCCCAACTGCTGGACCCGAAGCTGCGCGTCCTGGTCGTCGGCGAGCCGAACCAGGGCAAGAGTCAGCTCATCAACGCGATCATCAACGCGCCGGCCTGCCCGGTCGGTGACGGACGTACCACCGTCCTGCCGACCGTGGTGCAGCACGCCGAGGCCGCCTCCGCGGCCGTGGTCCAGGCGCCGCCGGTGTCGGGACGGCCCGCCGGCGCCGCGGGTGCCCCGGCCGCGACGCTGGTCGAGCGGACCCCCTTGGCGCTCGACCAGATCGCGGCAGGGGTGTCCGGCAGGCTCGGGCGGCGGCCGGGCGGCGGTCCGGCGTACGTCGAGATCGGGTTGCCCCGCGCGTTGCTCGCCGCCGGACTGGTGCTGGTGGACACTCCCGGCACCGACCAGGTCGCGGCGCTCGGTGGGGCCGCGGAGGTCGCCGCCTCCACCCGCGCCGACGCCGTGCTGCTGGTCTCGGACTCGACCCGGGAACTCTCGGTCGCCGAGCTGGACATGCTGCTGCACGTCACGCGCTCGCAGCCGAACGTGGTGGTGGTGCAGAGCAAGACCGATCTCGTGGCGGACTGGCGTGCGGTGGCCGAGCGCAACCGGCAGCACCTCGCCGACGCCGGTGTCGCGGCGCCGCTGATTCCGGTGTCGGCGACCCTGCGGCTGCGCGCGGCGACGACCGACGATCGCGGTCTCAACGCCGAGTCCGGCTTTCCGGCGCTGATCGCCCGCCTGCAACGGGACCTGACCGGCAAGGCCGATCACCTGGCGCGGGCGTCGGTGCAGGCGGTGGCCCGTACGGTGGTGGAGCAACTGGCCGCGCCGCTGCGCGCCGAGCTGGCGACGCAGGAGGCCGAGGAGCAGTCCGGGCCGATCTCCCGGCTGCACGCCGCCCAGCGGGAGGTCGACGAGCTGCGCCGCTGCTCCACCCGGTGGCAGAACACGCTCGCCGACGAGATGACCGACCTGCTCTCCGACATCGAGTACGACCTGCGCGACCGCACCCGCCAGATCCTGCGGGCCGTGGACGAGGCGTTCGACGCGGCGGACCCCCTCGTCGCCTGGGACACCTTCGCCGAGTGGCTGGAGCGCAGTCTCGTCGAGGCCGCGGAAGCCAACCACGAGTGGCTGATCCAGCGCTGCGACTGGATCGCGCGTCGGGTGGCGGCCAACTTCAACCGGTACGGCTACGACGTGCTGCCGCCCTGGTCGATGACGATGCCGGCGGATCTCGGCGACCGGCTGCCGGACCTGGAGCGACCGAGGATCGACAAGTTCACCACCGGCCAGAAGTTGTTCACCGGCATGAAGGGCTCGTACGGCGGCATGCTGATGTTCGGCCTCGCGACGACCCTGGCCGGAATGCCGATGATCAACCCGGTCTCGGTCGGCATCGGCGCGCTCTTCGGCGGCAAGAGCATCCGCGACGAGGGCAAGCAGTTGCTGCGCCGCCGCCAGGCGACCGTCAAAACGGCCATCCAGCGGCATGTCGACGAGTTCTTCGTCCGGATGGTTCGGGACTGCCGCGACGCCACCCGCCAGGTGCAGCGGATGCTGCGCGATCACTTCACGGGGCTGACCGAGGAGTTGCAGGAGGCCATCGTGCAGTCGTTCCGCAGCGCGAAGCAGGAGGCCGACACCGATGTCGCAGTGCGCGAGCAGCGGCAACGGGAGATCCGGCTGAAGATGACCCGCCTGGCCGCGCTCTACGAGCAGTCCCAGCAGTTGACCGGCGCCCGGTCCACCCCGGTGCTGCTGGAGCCCCGGGCATGACCGTCGGGGTGCGGCTGGACGAGGCGGCGTGGGGGCTGCTGCACCAGGCCATGGACGTCTACCAGCACGACGCGCGGGCCGTCGGGCGGTTGCGGCACCAGGTGGCGCGGTTGGAGCAGCCGCTGCGGATCGCGGTGGCCGGCCCCTGGCGTGCCGGCAAGTCGACGGTGCTCAACGCGTTGATGGGGGAGGAGGTCGCGCCGGTCGAGGGCGCGGACGGCGTCTTCACCTGGTACGAGGACGGCGCTTCGCCGCGCGCCACCGCCTACCCGGTGGGCCAGCCTCCCCAGGAGCTGACGGTGGTCAAGTCCGCGACCGGGATGCGGGTGGATCTCGGCTGGCGGGTCGGGGAGGTGCGCGACATCGTGGTGCGGTGGCCGACGCGGGCGTTGCGGCAGGTGACGCTGATCGACACCCCGGCGCTCGCGGCGGTCGACGAGCAGGGCCACGCGCCGGTGCTGGATCGCGTCCTGCGGGACTCGGACGCGGTGCTGTTCCTGACCCGCGACGGTCGCGACAGCGACCTGCGGGTGTTGGAGTCCGCTCGGGACAGTGTCGTCGGGCAGGCCGCCCCGGTGAACGTGATCATGGTGTTGTCCCGGGCGGACGAGGTGGGCGGCGGCCGGAT
Source organism: Micromonospora sp. NPDC049580 (assembly GCF_040675595.1). NCBI lineage: Bacteria > Bacillati > Actinomycetota > Actinomycetes > Micromonosporales > Micromonosporaceae > Micromonospora > Micromonospora sp. NPDC049580. The sequence continues at coordinate 813 of NZ_JBFAPG010000246.1, read as the reverse complement.
CGACGGGCTGCTCACCGCCCGTCAGCTGGCCCGACGGCACCACCGGGATCCCCGGGTGGGCGCGCTGGCGGTGAACGTGGTGGCGTGCAGCGGGGCGATCGGCCTCGCGGGCCGGATGCTGAGCGAGTCCGACTTCGCCGCGCTCGCGGCGCTGGCCGGGGCGTCCCGCGCCGAGCTGGAGGCCCACCTGCTCTCCGCCGACCGTTTCGTCCGGGGCGAGCTTCCGGTGCACCTGGACTCCGAGGTGCGCGGCGGTCTGCTGGATCGGTTCGGGCTCTTCGGGATCCGGCTCGCGACGACCCTGGTGCGCGGCGGGTTCGACACCCGGGTGACGTTGTCGGCCGAGCTGATCCGGCGCAGTGGGCTCACCGAGCTGCGGGAGTCGATGACCCGCTGTTTCGTCGATCGTCGCGACACGCTCAAGGCGCGCTCGGCACTGGCCGCGGTGGAGGCCCTGGTCCGGGCCGAGCCGGTGCGCGGGGCCGACGAGTTGGTCGGCGCCATCGAGCAGATCCTGGCGGGTGCGCACGAGTTCCGGGAGCTGCGCCTGCTGGTGGCGCTGCGCAACGCCCGTCTCGGTTTCGACGCCGAGTTGGCGGCCGAGGCGCAGCGGCTGGTGGGCGGCGAGGGGGTTGGTCTGGCCGCGCGGCTCGGTGTGGAGCACGAGGCGACAGTGCAGCGGCTCTGGGAGGTCGCCGCCGACGCCCAGTGGCGGTGGCGGGACCGGGCCGAGGATCCTTCGCTCCCGCTGGCCCAGCGCCGGGGCGCCGAGGTCGTGGTCCGCAGTTGCGAGGGGATGCTGGCCGAGCTGGC
>NZ_JBFAPG010000245.1:0-9193 GCF_040675595.1 Micromonospora sp. NPDC049580 | reverse complement strand
CGGCGGCCTGGGCGTCCGCAACACCGACCCGCAGAACCTGGGCCTGCCGCACGGCAAGCTGCTGCGCATCGACCCGCGAGGCGCCAACTCGGCCAACGGCCGGTACGGCATTCCCGCCGACAACCCGTTCGTCGGGCAGGCCGGCGCGCTCGGCGAGATCTACGCCGTGGGCTTCCGCGACCCGCACCGGTTCAGCTGGGACCGGGCGACCGGCCGGATGTACCTCGGGCACATCGGTGAGCACGCCATCGAGGCGATCTACGAGGTCCGCGCCGGCGACAACTTCGGCTGGAGCGAGCGCGAGGGCTCCTTCGTCTTCGACAAGACGGCCACCAACCCCTGCGACCGGCTGTTCCCGCTGCCCGCCGACGATGAGCGCTACGGCTACACGTACCCCGTCGCCGCGTACGACCACGACCCCGCCGCGGACTGGAACTGCACCGCGGACGTCGGCGTCGCGGTGGCCGGCGGGTTCGTCTACCGCGGACACGCGGTCCCCGCGCTACGCGGCAAGTACGTCTTCGGCGACCTCGTCGACGGCCGGGTGCTCTACACCGAGGCGAACGAGATGCGCCGCGGTCACGGCCTCGCACCGATCCACCAGCTCGCGCTCTTCGACGCCGCGGGTGGCCCGGTGCGGATGCGGGACCTCTCCGGACCGGGCGCCCCCGGCGACCCCAACCGGGTCGACCTGCGCTTCGGCACCGACGCCGCCGGCGAGCTGTACCTCGTCGCCAAGGCCAACGGCACGATCTGGAAGGTGACCGGCACGAGGGAGTTCGCCAGCGGCGACGTCGGCGACACCACGCTGCGCCACACCTCGGGCGCCGCGAACTGGGCGCCGGTGACGCCCGCGAAGTGGCAGTTCACCCGCGACCAGGTCATCCTCGCCGAGGCCGGCGAGAGCCGGCCGGGCCCGCGCCGGCCCTTCGAGTACGCCGTGCTGACCGCCGGCCCGGCGTGGTCGTCGGTCCTCCTCGACGCTCGGGTACGACTCGACACGCCGGTGGAGGTCAGCAACCGCGACGTGATCATCGTCTTCGGCTGGCGCTCGGACACCGAGTTCTACTACGCCCACCTCTCCACCGACAACACGATCTATCCGCACAACGGCATCTTCAAGGTCAACAACGCCGACCGGGAGCGCATCGACCACCAGTGGAACGGCCGCTCCCGTGGCGCCAACCCGGCGATCACCGACGCCGACTGGCACCGGGTACGCCTCGTGCACCTGCCGGCCACCGGCGAGATCGCCGTCTACGTCGACGGGCACCGGGACCCGCTGCTGACCGCGAAGGACACCACCTTCGGATCGGGGCGGGTGGGCTTCGGCTCGTTCGACAACGTCGGCCGACTGCGCAACCTCACCGTCACCGGCACACCGGCCTGAGACCCGCCGGGGACGGCGGCCTTTCGTGCGGTCGTCCCCGGCGCTGCACCCCGTCGGTCGAGCCGGCCCGCAGGGCACGTCCGGTTCGTAGAATCCGTGCCATGCCGCAGATCGTCGAGTTGCTGGCCTCGCCCGTGCACCGCTTTCGGGGCCGGCCCTCCGACGGCCCGGCGCCGGCCCCGCCCGGCGAGCTGGTCGACACCGTTGCGCTCCGCGCCGGCCTCGGCATCGTCGGCGACCGCTACTTCGGCAAGCCGGCGCACCGCGACGCCAGCGTGACCGTGATCGCCCAGGAGTCCCTGCCGGCCGGCATCGGCCTGGCGCAGGTCCGGCGCAACATCCTCACCGCAGGCATCGCCGTGGACGAGCTGATCGGCCGGGTCCTGATCCTGGACTCCGGCGACGGCCCGGTCAGCCTGCGGGTGAACCGGGCGGCCCGCCCGTGCGCCTGGATGGACGTCACGGTCGGTCCGGGCGCCTGGAAGGCGCTGCGCACCACGGGCGGCATCCGCTGCACCCCGCTCAACGACGGTCTGCTGCGCGTCGGCCCGATCGACGCCACCGTGAGCTGAAGCGGGACAGCCCGGCCCGGCGGGTCAGACCGGGCTGATGTGTGCGGCGAGGATCCGCCAGCCGTGCGGGTCGTCGTGGATCCAGGTCCGGGTGTAGCGCAGGCGCGCGGCGAACGGCTCGCCGTTGAACACCCCGGCCACCCGGCCCAGGAAGAACGTCACACCGGTCCGTCCGACGACGAGCAGGTCCAGTTCCTCCTCGATCAGCTCCTCGATCACCGAGGTCCGGTCCCGGTGCGCGGCCAGGTCCTCGGCCTTGCCGTGCTGGCGGCCGTCGGGGCCGATCGCGATGAGCTGGTCGACCAGCAACTGATCGAGGGCCGCGACGTCACCGGCGCGCTGCGCGGCCTGCAGGGTGCGTTCGGCGTCGAGCAGCTCCGCCTCGCGTTCGCTGTCCGGCATGGCCGTCCTCCTGGTCTCCTCCGTCCGACGCCACCGTCCGGACTGACCGCATTGTGGCAGTCGGCACGCCTCGACGGGGGCGCATCGGCGCGGCGGCGCGTCTCGTCCCACCGTGGGCCCACCCGGCCGGAATGCCACCTCGATGCGCCGGCTGTGTGCCGTTCGCCGGTCGGTGACTAGGCTTCGTGCCATGGCGGACCACGGTGGTCCCGGCGCGCACGCCGCCGAAGCGACGTGGCCGGTCGAGGCGGTCGTCCGGGAGATCCTTGCGGTCGTCCCGGCCGGGTGTACGTGGCTGTTGCCCGTGCCCGACGACCACCGGGCGGTCGCCGACTTCCGGATCGCGGCCACCAGCGGCCAGAGCCACGACATCTACGGTCGGGGCGTGGACCGGGTGGGCGCCCGGCTCAGCGAGCTGTACCCCAGCATGGTCGGCGGACCCCTCTGGCAGCTGTACCAGCAGGTGCTCGCCACCGGTTCGTCCGGCCGCCTGGCCGACTTCCGGTACGTGGAGAAACGCACCGGCGTCGTCGCCGACTCGCTGTTCGACGTCCACGTGCACCGCGTTCTCGGCGGTCTGCTGGTGTCCTGGCAGCGCCTCGACGAGGACCGCCGGCGGATGGACCGTACCGAGCTGCTGGGCAACCTCGGCTGGGCGGAGTACGACCTGGCCAGCGGGGTCAGCCAGTGGTCACCCGGGATGTACCGCATCTTCGAGCGTGATCCGGCGCTCGGCCCGATGTCGCGCGCCGAGCAGGCAGCCGCCCTGCTCCCCGACGACTACATGCTGCGCGAGACGGCGTGGCAGACGCTGGACAGCGGTGCCTCCTCGGACGTGACGGTCCGGTTCCAGGCGGCGGGCGCGGTCCGGTACCTGCGGATCCTCTCCGACGTCTCCCGCGACGCGAACGGCGCACCGCTGAAGATCCACGCTGTGGTGCAGGACGTGACCGCCCGGGTGGACTCCCGGACCGCCATCGAGCGACTCAGTGACCAGTTGCGGACGCGGGAGATGACCGCCCTCGCCGAGCACCGACTGGCCGGGCAGTTGCAGAACCTCATCCAGCCGGTGCCCCGCGACCCGTTTCCGCTGGCCGGCCTGGAGGCGGTGGTCAACTACCTGCCGGCCGAGAGCGCCGCGCGGGTCGGCGGGGACTGGTACCACGCGCAGTCCCTGCCGGACGGAAAGGTCGTGCTCGCCGTCGGCGACGTCACCGGTCACGGGCTGGACGCGGCGAGCGGAATGGCGCACCTGCGCTTCGCCCTGGTGGCCTGGCTGTCGATCGGCATCCGGGACCCGTCGGTGCTGCTGGGGCACCTCAACCGGCTCTGCGGGCAGCTCTCGATCACCGGAACCGCCGTGGTCGCGGTGTACGACCCGGCCACCCGGGTGCTCTGCTGGGGCCGCGCCGGGCACACGGTGCCGCTGCTGTCCCGCGCCGGCGAGACCAAGCCGCTCGACCGCCCCCCGGGTCTGCTGCTGGGCGCCGGTGATGACGCGGTGTACCCGGTGCTCTCCCCGCGCCTGAGCCCCGGCGACCTCGTGCTGTTCTACACCGACGGCCTCATCGAGCGACGCGCGCCCGAGCAGGACCGGTTGCCGCAGGTGCGCGCGACCCTCTCGGCGCTCACCGCGACGCCGGGGGAGCAGCCCCTCGCCCGGCTGCGTGACCTGCTCAACCATCCCAACCCGGACGACGACACGTGCACCCTGGCCGTGCGCGTGCTGCCCTGAGCCGCCCCGCTCACAGCGCCAGCCGGATCCGGACCACGGTGCCCTCACTGGCGGCCAGCACGGCCACCTCGTCGCAGATCTGCTCGACGATGGCCAGCCCGCGACCCCGTACCGCGTCGGCGGCCGGCATGGCCCGGCCGAACGCCCGCGCCGGGCCCTGGTCGACGACGTCGCAGAACAACTGGTCACCCTCGGCCCAGAGTCGGACGCGGCCACCGTCGGCGGTGTGCTGCAACGTGTTCGTGGCCAGCTCGCTGACCGCCAGCGCCAGCAGCTCCACCCGCTCGGCCGACAGGCCCCGGGCGATGGCGCCGGAGCAGACGAACGCGCGCAGCGCCCGCAGGTCGGTCGCCACCTCGTACGCCATGGTGTCCGTCCGCAGGGCTGGCGAGGGCTGCTCGGTCACGCCGCGGGTCTCCCGCCGGTCGGCCGCCATCAGCCCGCCAGCCGCGAGTCGTCGGCGGGTGGGCGCAGCAGGTTGCCGATGCCGGTGATGTCGAGGACTGTCGCGACCGGGCCGGCGGCGTTCACGGCGTACAGATGTCGGCCGTTCGCGCGTGCCTCCTGATGGGCGGTCACCAGGCCGTGCAGGCCGGTGGAGTCGAGGAACCGCAGCCCGCCGACGTCGACCACCACCACCGGCGCGGCGCGTACCGCCGCGGACAGCACGGCCGTCAGCTCAGCCTGGGCGGCCAGGTCACACTCACCCGTCAGCGTGACCACGATCCGCCCGGGTGTCGTGGACGTGCGGGCCTCGAAGTGCGCCATCAGACAGCAGCACCCTTCCTCGTAGCGTCAGCTGTTGTCGGCACATCATGTCATCCGTCGGCCGACCGACCACGTCGTCCGTTCGGCGGGTGATCACCATAAGCCGTTCCGGTCCGCTTCCGAGGCCCGACGACGGGACGCGGAGCGTCGGGCGCGGGTCGGCGATTCGCCCTTCGAGGAGGTCAGGGCGTCGCCTCGAACGCGACGGACCCGTGGCACGACGTCTCCTCCTGGCGGGCGACTCGCGTGGACGCTACGGGCGGATGTCCAGGGCGCCGATCAGGTCGTCGCGCAGGGTGAACCGGTACCGCAGCTCGATCGGGCTGCCCGGAAACTCGCCCGACACCCGTGCGATGACCAGGTACGAGTCGCCCGCCTGGGGCGTCACCCGCAGCGGTTCGGCGGTGTACGAGGAGGCCGCCATCGTCCGCTGCGCCCAGGAGCGGATCGACGGCCGGTCCTCGTACAACCGGTCCTCGTCGGCCACGCTCGCGGTGTCCGCGAAGCAGGCGACCAAGGCGTCGAGGTCGCCGTCGCGGACGGCCCGGAAGTACCTGTCGATCACGTCGGGCAGGTCGACCGCCATCTGCTCCTCCTGCGGCACGGGCCGCCGCCGGGCGGCCGGCGTGAACCCGGTCCGATCTCACCGTACGAGACGGGGCTGGCCGGGCGCGGGGCAACCGACAGAAGCGACCTCGGCGCGCCCGGGTTTGCCGCCGGTGGGCCGGGGTAGCCACGCGTCTCGGCAACGGAAAGGGCGGGACCATGGCCGATCTGGGATTCGTCGACAAGGTCGCGGCGCGGGCGGGCATCCCGCCCGCGCAGGCACGCCCGCTGACCGAGGCCGTGCTGCGGACGCTCACCGAGCGCCTCAGCGGTGGCGAGGCCGCCGCGCTCGCTCCCCACCTGGCCGTCGAGCTGAGCCCACTGCTGGTCAAGGCCGCCGAGCCGCCGGAAGCGTTCGGGTACGACGAGTTCCTGCGCCGCGTGGCCGACCGCGCCGGGACCGACCGGCCCGGGGCCGAACGGGGAGTACGGGCGGTTCTGCAGACCATGCACCGGGTGGTCGGGCACCGCGAGTTCTCCGACGCCCTGTCCCAACTCCCGGCGGACCTGCGCGCACTGGCCCAACCCCTGCCGCAGGGTCCCTGACCGAAGCCGTGTCCCGTCGGGCTGGCCGACCGACGGTCGGCGCGGAGCGCGGTCTGACCGGCCGGCCAGACCGCGCCCCGACGGGTGTCAGCCGGCGGTGACCACCCACTTCTGGTGTGCGCCACCGACGTACGTGCCGATCTGGATCTGGGTGCCGTCGGCGGTGCCGCCCCCGGCGGCCTGCAACACCTTGCCCGACTGCGGGTTGCGGATCGACCCGTCGGACTGCGGTTGCCACACCTGCGAGCCGGTGCCGTTGCAGGTCCACAACTGCACCTTGGTGCCGTCGGCGGTACCGGCGTTGTCCACGTCCAGGCACTTGCCGCCGATGCCGGTGATGCTGCCCGCGCCGCTGGCGGCGCTGCCGTACACCTCCAACTCGTAGATGCGCGCCGCGGTGTCGCTGGTGCTGGTCGGCGCGGTGACGGCCAACCGGACGTAACGGGCACCGGGCGCGGTGAGGTCGTGCGTCGTGGTGCTCGCCGTGTTGCCGGTCACCGTGGCCCGGGTGGTCCAGCTCGTGCCGTCGGGGCTGGACGCGATCGTGAAGTCCCGGGTGTTCCAGGCGGTGTCCTCACCACCGGCGCCGGCATGCTTGACCACCACCCGGTTCACCGCGTAGCTGCCCCCCAGGTCCACCTGGAGGTACTTCGACGTGCCCTTCGAGCACCACTTGTCGCTGTTTCCGCCGGTGACGCTGCCGTTGACGGCCTTGGCCGGCCCCTCGGTCGTCGAGCAGGAGCTGTCCGCGGTGGCCGGCTTGTTGAGCGCCAGGTTGGTCCCGCCGCTCGGCGGGGTGACGCCCGGGATGGCGTTGAGCGTGTACCACGCCTCGGTGCTCCACAACGACTGCCCGCTGGTCGAGGTGAACGGGCGCGGTGACCGCAGGTAGACCACCCGGCCGGCCTTGCGGCCGTCGACGGTCAGGCTGACCTTCCTGCCGTCCGCCGAGAGGGTGGCCCCGCTGACGGTCAACGTCTCCTCGTCGATCTTCGGGCCGCCGTAGTTGGACGTCGGCTCGTACCGCCACTGCTTGACCTTGTAGTGGGCGGCCAGGTTGGCGGCGGTCTCCGCCGAGACCGGCTGGGTGTACTCCACCTCGAAACCGGCGGTGGTGGCCCGCATGGCCAGCATCTCGAAGGTGCTGGTGCTGTTCGGGGTGAGCTTCTGCAACCCGTACGTCAGCTTGCCGGTCTGCCCCCAGTTGCCGCCCGCGCCGAGCCCGCCGACGTAGATCGCGCCGTCCGGACCGAGGTTGACCTCGGAGACGCCCGCCTCCAGACCCTGGGTGAGCCGGAACAGCGCACCCTGATACTCGCCGTTGACCTTCTCCACCGACGCGCGCTGGAGGCCGCCGTAGGTGACGTCACCGATCACGAACTGCCCGGCGTAGCGCCCGGTGGTGAGGTAGAGCGGCGTGCTGGGGGAGTTGGCGATCTCGTTCTGCGGCATCCAGAGCACCGGCGGGGTGACCGGGTTGGCGTCGAACGGGCCCGCCGGGGTCATGTAGTGGTTGAAGAAGCGACCCTGCTTGATGTGCACCAGCTTCGACGACGGCAGCCAGCCGCCCTGGTTGTCGGTGACGAAGATGCCGCCCTCCGGGCCCCAGCCGATGCCGTGCGGCGTCCGCAGGCCGCCGGCGATGTAGCTGACCGCGCCGGTGTCCTTGTTGACCTTGATGGTGGTTCCCCGGTTGGCGGCGGGCTGCGGCACCGTGGTCGCGCCGCCATAGTCGATCGACACCGACAGGTTCACGTAGAAGGAACCGTCCTGGTAGAGCAGACCGAACGCGAACTCGTGGAACTTGCCGCCGTACGGCCAGGTGGCGACGGTGTCGAGGCGGTCGGCCACCTCGTCTCCGGTGGTGTCCACGAGCCGGGTGAGCCGCTGCTTCTCCGACACGTAGACCACGCCGTCGACGACCTTGAGCCCCATCGGCTCCTTGAGGCCGCCGGCGATCTTCTTGGTGGTCACCGACCCGGGACCGGTCGCGCCGCCGGTGTTGCCCATGATGTACACCTCGCCGTCCTGGGAGGTGCCGGACTGGTCGCTGCCACCCCAGGTGCTGATGACCAGCCGGCCGTCGGCCAGCCAGTCCATCCCGGTGACCTTCGGCTGGAAGCCCGAGGGTCGCAGGTTCGTGAGCGTGTAGCCGGGGTGCACGCCGGTGAGCGGCAACCCGTCGCCAGGGGAGTCGGTGACGCCCTCGCACTCCTTGCGCCCCGGTGCGGTCACCCGTACGACTCCGGCGTCGGTGCTCAGCGCCGAGGTCGGTACGACCACGAAGGACGACGAGCCGGGCGTCCGCCACTCCAGCGTGATCTGCTGGCCACCGGCGCGCTCGAAGTGGTCGATGCGCAGTGGGTGCAGCCCGGCGGCGAGGGTGACGGCGCCCTCCTTGGGTGGGGTGGCGCCGTGCAGGCCGTCGTGGTTGATCACGATGGTGTTGTCGATCGTCAGCTTGGACCCGTCGTCGCTGCTGAGCCGGAAGGTGTAGCTCCCGGCCTGGGTGATCGTGATGTTGCCGAGCACCTGCGAGACGAAGTTGTCGTCGAAGCCGAAGTCGGCCGGCGACGTCCAGTTGATCGTGGACATCAGCTTGTCCACGTTCGGGGTCTGCGCGGGCTTGAGCGTGCAGATTTCGGAGAGCGGCACCTGGACGTCGTAGACGCGCAGAGTGACGCCCGGTTCCTGCTCGGGGGCGGCGTCGGCCGGGTCGGCCCAGAAGCCGACCGCGAGGACGAGCGCGAGCGCGCCCAGGACGGGACTGCGGAATCGGCGCAGCAGCGGTGTGCCCATCGTTCCTCCACAGAGGATAGGAATGACCGACGGCCGGCGTGCAGAGATGGTGAGGCGGTGGCCGCCGGCCCGGTCCGTAACGTCCTCGACGCCGACGAGTGACGCTCCGGAAACACCGGGTTGATGGGTCGAGACATTAAGGGGTTTCGATAGGGCTGTCCATGCCTTTGCATCGATACATCAAAAGTTCCCGATGTTCGTGCGAAAGATCGCGGCACTGGTCACTGGATGTCGGAAATGCGCCAGCGCCGTACGGCGTTTCAGGTCCCGGCCAGGGGGTGGGTGCTCCGGGCGGTACACCCGGCCGCCGATGGTCGTTGCTGGGCAGAAGGCGGACCGCGCCCCGGCCCGGGGGGTCACGTCGGTGCGCCTCAG
>NZ_JBFAPG010000244.1:0-9194 GCF_040675595.1 Micromonospora sp. NPDC049580 | reverse complement strand
ACGCGGAGCGGCTTCATCGACCGCTAGAACCCACTCCACGGGCGGGCCGAGCACTTCCAGGTCTTTCCGTCGTTGTGCGAGACGCAGACCACGACGACCTTCCCGAGAATGGGCAGCCCGAGGGTGAAGATGTGGATCCTCGTCTTCAGGTACGGCACGCCCGACTTCTCGGCGATGTCGCCCAGCGCCCACCCGGCGTCCGGCCCCGCCACGCTCGCCACCCGGCGCAGCGGGTCGACGTCCTTGCCGTCGAGCAGCGTCTCGATCTCCTGCGCCGAGGGCTCGCGGTCGCCGGTCAAGGTGTCCACGGCGTACGGGCCGTCGGCGGCGACGCCGTTGGCCTTCTCGAAGGCAGCCTTCATCCCGCCCACCGTGGTGTCGCCGCCGAGATCGAGGGTGAAGGTCTGGTCGCCCCGGCGCGACTGGATGCACTCCCAGTAGGACTTGCCCGAGGCCATGCACATGGTCAGGCACCACTCCCGGCCCCCCGGCACCGACGAGGCGAACAGCAGGGCTGTCGCTGTCCCGCTGTCACCCCTGCCGTCGTACACGCCGTCGGCCAGGTCGGCCATCGTCGTGCCGAGGATCTCCCGGCCGCCCGGCATCGCGCCCACGACCGTGACGCCGTCGACCTTCTCGCCGGCGACGAGCGCCGCGAGCTGGTCGGCGGTGAGATCCCGGCCTCCGGCGTCGACGGCCAGCACCGTGTCCAGATCACCGACGGGCTGACCGGTCAGGTCCTCGAACTGCCGCAGCATCATCCCCGGAGCACCGGGCTGGTCGGTGACCGTCGTCCTGGCCGTGTCCTCGGCGGCGTGCGACGGCGCGTACGAGGCCACCAGCCCGACGACGAGTGCCGCGGTGACGACGGTGGCACGCTTGGCGATGTCCCGCAGAGCTCTCATGGCGTCCTCATCTCGGTGACCGCTGTCGGCGGAGTCGTACGGGCTACCAGCCACACGTGATCACCACACCCAGGCCGGTGGGAGAGGGCCCCCAGGTGCAGTGCTCTTCCATCCACTCACCGATGTCGTGGATCGTGTCCGCGACCCACGCGAGCGCGGACTTGATCGCGCCCAAGATGCTGAAGTAGACGACGGTGGACTCGGGCGTGCCGCCGGCCTCGTCGATGATGTCCTTCGTCGACTTGGCGGGATCCGGCTTGTCGATGGTGCCCAGCACCCGTACGCCGGTGGTGTCCTTGCCGGCGAGCAGCGCCTGGACCTGCTCCGGGGTCCGCTCCTTGCCGTCGTCGATCGCCACGATCGCGCGGTCGATCAGCACCTTCCCGCTGCCGGTGACGGCCTGGGTGATGGCGGCGATCTCGCCCAGTGTGAGGTCGTTGCCGAGCGCGGGACCGGTGAACCGCCGGGCCGTGACAGCGCCGGACGGATCGATCCAGATCTCGTCGACCATGATCATGTCGTCCGCCCCGAACGGGTCCCAGGCGAATGTCCACTGCGCGGCGACGCAGCGGAACTGACCGTGCTCCCGACCCTCCGGTTCGGTCTCGGTGCGGGCGATCCCGCCGCGGTCGTCGAGGTACTGGACCACACAGTCGGTGCCTCTGGTCGGCGGCTTGTCGGTCTGGGCCACGGCTGCGGAGGACGTGGCCAGCACCATCGCGCCGACCACCCCCACCACCGCGAGGTTGCGTGCCAAGCGACTCATCGAATGCTCCATTCCTGGCGAGGGAAACTGGTGCCCGAAGAGTGCCGGGCCGGGCTGAAACGGCCCGGAAACGGCGCTGAAAGCGCGGGGCGTCAGGACAGCCGGGTGACGTCGAGCTGTTCGAGGTCGGCGCGCAGCGAGTCGGCGTCGGCGTCGCCGAGGTCGTCGAGGATGCTCAGGGCGCGGCGCCACGCGGCACGGGCGGCACCCAGGTCGGCGAGCGCCCGGTGGCTGCCGCCCAGATTGACGTACGTGCTCGCCACCGCGTACCGGTCGTGGACCTGCGCGAAGAGTTCGAGGGCGTGCTCGTAGCAGGCGACCGCCCGTCGGTCGTCCCCAAGCTGGTGATGGGCGTGGCCGAGGCTGTCCCACGTGTCGGCCTGTCCCTGCACGTCGTCCACCTCCTGCAACATCCGCAGCGCCTCGCCGCACGACGTGAGGGCACTGTGGTAGTTGCCGAGCAGCCCTTCCTGCCAACCGACCGCGTTGAGGGTGTACCCCTGCCCGGCCCGGTTCCCAGCCCGCCGGAACAGCGTCAGCGCCCGCCGGGAGTGGCTGAGCGCCTGGTGGTGCTGCCCCTGCCGCTCGGCCAGCTGACCGAGGTTGAGGCAGGTGTGTGCCCGCCCGGCGTCGTCGCCGACCTCGGTGAACAGGTCGAGCGCGCGCCGCAGGTGGTCGTCCGCCTCGTCGTACCGCCGGAGCCGGGAGCAGGCGAGACCGAGGCTGCGGTGGGCATGGGCCTGCCCGGCCTGGTCGCCGATGCGGGACGCGGCGGCGAGAGCGATCCGCTGCGTGCCGAGCCAGTCCTGCCAGTGCCCCTGCCGGTGCAGGAAGCCGGCCATGGCCCAGGCGAGCCGCCAGGCGTGTCCCTCGAACCCGGACCGCGCGGCGAGCGGTACGGCGGCGAGCAGAACGGGGACCTCGGCGGTGAACCACGCCGTGGCGGCCGACTTGTTCCTGGGGTACTCCGCCGTCACGCCGGGCCGGGGCGGCGGAAGGCTGATCTCGCTGAAGTGCGGGTGCAGTGCGAGGTCCGCGGCGTGTGCCGTGCGCAGGCAGTGGTCCAGCAACCGGTGCACGGCGTCCTGTCGGTCGGCCGGTGACTCCGCGTCGTCGGCGAGGCTGGCGGCGTACGCGCGCAGCAGGTCGTGGAACGCGTACCGCCCGTGGGTGTGCTCGGTGAGGAGGTTCGCCCGGGTCAGCTCGGTGAGCAGCGGACCGGTCGCCGCCGGGGTGACGCCGGCGAGGCTGGCCACGGCCGGGGCGGACACGTCCGGGCCGGGATGCAGGCTCAGCAGCCGGAACAGCCAGACCGCGGGCGGGCTGAGCGTTCGGCACGACCAGGAGAACACCGTCCGGACGTCGGTGGCCTCGTCGCCTCCGTGGAAGGCGTTCAGGTCGCCCAGCTCACCGGCGACCGCGGCCAGTGAGAGCCGCCGGTTGGTGGCGGCTCGGGCCGCGACGATGGCCAGCGCGAGGGGCAGCCGCGCGCAGCGGTCGGCGATGTCGTCGGCCGCGGCGGGTTCGGCGGCGACCTGGTGCGCCCCGAGCCGGCGGACCAGCAGGTGGCGGGCCTCGTCAGGACTCAGCAGGTCGAGGATCACCGGTTGGGCGCTCTCGGTGACGACCAGCGGGGTGAGCTGGTCCCGGCTGGTGATGATCGCGAAGCAGTCGGGTGAGCCGGGCAGCAGCGGTCGGACCTGTTCCGCGTCGCGCGCGTTGTCCAACACCACCAGCAGACGCTTGCCGGCCACCGCCGTGCGGTACAAGCTCACCATCAGGTCCGGTTCGCTGGGCATCCGCGCCGCCGCAACGCCGAGCGCCTCCAGAAATCCGTGCAGCGCTCGCGCCGGTTCGGTCGGAGTGGCCGCCGGGTCGAAGCCACGCAGGTTGACGTAGAGCTGGCCGTCGGGGAAGCGCTCGGCCGCGCGGTGCGCCCAGTGCACGGCGAGCGCGGTCTTGCCGACGCCCGCGGTGCCGGACACCACCACGGCGCCGCCCCGGTCGACGAGCGCGTCCAGGGCGGCGAGTTCCGCCTCGCGCCCGGTGAATGTCGGTACGGGAGGAGGCAGCTGCGCCGCCACCGCCACCGGCCGTGCCGTCGGCGTCGGGGCGGGCGCGGCGATCGCGGTGTCCTGGCGCAGGATGGCGCGCTCCAGATCCCGTAGCCGCGGACTGGGGTCGATGCCGAGGTTGTCCCGCAGGGCGTCGCGCAACCGCCGGTACGTGGTGACCGCTTCGCCCTGTCGGCCGTCCCGGTACAGGGCGAGCATCAGCTGCGCGTGCAGGTGCTCGTCGAAGGGATGCTGCCGGACGAGCCGTTCCAACCCGGGGACGAGCCGAGCATGCTCGCCGACCGACAGCCGGGCCTCGGCGAGCGCTCGTTCGGCCTCCAACCGCAGGCGTGCCAGGTGGTCCGCCTGCTCCTCGAGCCAGGCGGACCCGGCCACGTCGGCCAGCGGCGGTCCGCGCCACAGTGCCACCGCCTCCGTGAGGTGGGCCACCTGTTCCGCCCGGTCCGTCGCGCGGCGGGCCAGTTCCAGGAGGTGCTCGGCGACCTGGACGTCCGTGGACTGCGGCCCGGTGTTGAGCACATAACCGGGTCGACGCGCCACGATCGATCCGGGCTCGCCGAGCACCCCGCGCAGGTAGGAGACGTGGCGCTGGAGCGTGTTCTCCGCGGTGGCCGGCAGGCGCTCGCCCCAGACCACGTCGATGAGCCGGTCGACGCTCACGACCCGGCCCGCGTGCAGCGCCAACGTCGCCAGTACCGCCTTGCGGCGCAACCCGTTCACCGCCTGCGGGCCGTCGGCGGCGACCACCTCCACCGGGCCGAGCAGCCGGACGCGTACGCCCGCGCAAGCCATCGACATCACCGAATCAGGCTAAATCCGCAGCCCGCAGGCTCGATCTGTTCGTCGCGCAATGGACACGACGCCGGATCTGCCCGGTGTACGGGCCGTTGCGGGTGTCGCCTGACGTGCCGTCGTAGCGGGTCCCGCGGGTCCTCGATCAGACCCCGTCGGGCCGTCGTCACCCCCGACTGGCGGCCTGGCGGATCATCTCGTCCGTCTCGGGATCGGGCATGAGCTCCCGGACGTCCTGCGCGCAACGGCACGAGGCCGCGACCTTGGCAGCCCACGCCAGCGCGTCCCCGCGCGTGGCCACGTCGACGACCGCGAAACCGCCGACGACCTCCCTGGTCTCCGGGTAGGGACCGTCGGTGACCGTTCCGTCCGTGGCCACGATGCTCGCCTGCTGCCTCTCCAGTCCGGCGCCGAACACCCACACGCCAGCGTTCACGGCCTCCTCGACCACCGCGTGCGAGGCCTTGCCCACGTCGGGCCAGTCCTCGGCGGGGATGTGGTCCATCGCGCCCTCGTTGAACGAGATCAGGTACCGCGGCATAACACGACTCCCTCGTCCCGGCGGTCTCCTCCGACCGCCTCCTGTCTGTACTACGAACGGCTCGCCACGGATTCGACGCTACGCCGCGCGGCCGGATCGAGGGGTCCCACCGAGCCGCTCCCGACGGTCGTGCCCGGCGCTGTCCCGGCTACTGGTTACCGTGTCGGGAATCGAAGCATCGAGAGGCCACTGCTGGCCGCCCTCGACCTGTTCGGGCGCCGCTGGAACCTCCGGATCATCTGGGAGTTGCCCCATGGGGTTGATCGTGGTGGATGCCTGCACTCGCGACGGACGAGGCGGTAGCCCTACCGCGGTCGTGATCGACGACGCCACCCGCACCGACGACGAACGGCGCGCTGTCGCATCGACGGTCGGCACCTCCCACACCGCATTCGTCGACAGCAGCAGCGAGGCCCTGCCCCGCGTACGGTTCTTCACCACCGAGGGAGAACTCCAGAACTGCGGCCACGGCACCATCGCCGCGCTGGCCGTCCTGCTGCACCGTGCCGGCGGCACCCAGCACCACGGCCTCCAGAGCACCGGCAACCGACTCGTCGCCGTGACCGCCACCCGCCGGCGCGACGGCATCGAGGTCTGGTTCGAACAAGGCATCATCACGCTGTCGGACAGCACCGACCCTGCCAGCAGCGCCATCATCGCGGCCCTCGGTCTGACGCCGAGCGACATCGTCGCCGACGACCTGCGGGTCGCCTCGCCCGGCACGCCCCGGCTTCTCGTCCGTGTCCGAGAACGCCGGACGCTGTCAGCAATGCGGCCCGATTTGGCCCGGCTGGCAGCCGAGTGTCGCCGGCTCGGCTATCTCGGCTGCTTCGCCTACGTGCTCGCGCCGACCGCGGGACCAGCCAGCGCCCGCATGTTCGCCCCCGCGATCGGTGTCGACGAAGACATCGTCAACGCCAACAGCGTCGGCTGCCTCGCCGCCCACCTGCTCGACACATCCCGCACCAGCGACATTGAAGTCCACCAGGGCGACGCGCTCGGTCGTCCGTCAGCCGTCTTCGCCACCGCGACACAGACCCGAGACGGCATCGTGGCCAGAATCGGCGGCCTGGTCCACCACCCGAGGGCCCAGCGCAACGCGTTCGACCTGAGGGAGGTGCGGTGATGCGGGGGGACGACCGCCCGCTGCCGGACCGCGCGGCTCAGATACTCGGGATGGCGGGTTGGACGCCACGCCGCCGGGTGGACGTCGGCGAGCGGAAGCAAGGGCTCGCCCCGGAGGGCTTTGCCATGCACGCTCCGGCTCGTGCCTTCCTGACCGAGTTCCGCGGGCTGGTCGTGCTGGTGAGCGGTCCCGGTCGGGACTCCGCCCGCATTGGAGTACGGCTCGCCGTCACGGCACACCTCGCCGGAGGCGGTCCGCGTACCGCCCAGCTGATCTCACGGGCTGCGCCACCCGCCTACCCGGCTGTACCGTTTCGCGAGTGGAACGGCTAGCGAACCGGCGCCGGGACCTCGCCGGATGGTTGGTGACGCCGCTGTTCACCCTCGTGGCGGCTCCAGTGTTGGCCGGCATCGTCGGCGTGTTGGGAAACTTCGGGGACCACAACGGCCCGCCGGCCCTGTGCAAGAAGGCCGTGGCCGACAACATGTGCGAGGAGACGAGCCTCGGGGTGATCGGCACGCATCTGGCGATCTCGGGTGCCATGTGGTTGCTGCTCTGGATCATCCCGTGGTGGCGAGGTCTTCGCACCGTGCGCGTTCTGCTCGCCGTCGCCGCGACCGTCGTTCTGGTACTCCTGCCGGTGCGGATGTTCGATTGGTCCATCCCGTAAATCTGACAGTCTGCGTCGCGTTCCGGAGGAACTGCTGGTACCTCTCGTGCCGCTCGAAACGCGGAGTTTGAGCTGTTGAGCGCAACCGGCAGGCGGGAGACGCTTGACGCAAGGAGGAGCCCGGTCGGCCCCGTCTGTCGCGTCGTAGGGTCGTCGGAGCACCAGGTCTCTCGGCTTGATCCGGAACAGGCCAGTCAGGCCTGCTCCGGTCTCCCACACGACGGTCAGTCTGGTCCGGCCGGAACCTACTCTGCCCCGATGCCGGCGGCCCGCAGGATCTGGCGGACGCGCTCACGGCTGTAGCCGGTCCGCTTGACTAGGTCCACCTGTCGCGCGCCAGCCCGGTACTCCGCGACCATGGCGCGGTGCAGCTCGGTTCGCGCGGTCTCGACCCGGGCACGGGCGTCGGCCTTGATCTGCCGGGCGGCCTGCACGGCATGTTCGTCTGCCTGTGGCAACGCCTCCTCGGCGGCCTTCAGCGCACGCATAGCCCCGTCGAGATCCACTTGGCCATCTTCGCCCGCAACGGCACAGGCCAACCATGCTGGGGGGTACAGTAGGCCAACTTGTCTGTTTACAGGTAAGGCCAAGTCGAATACCGTAGTGAGTTGGCAGCGTTGATCGACATCCCTCGGTTCGCGCTGCGCACGCTCACCGGGGGACTTGATCGCACATCGGAGGTGCGACCCATGCGGGATCTACCTTTCACCCTGAAGGACTGCGGAGAACGAGCGACCCACCGAATCGAGGTTTACAGCGGCGCGGCGGACCGCGGGTCGTTAGACGCGGTGGCCTACGTCTGCCCCACCCACCCCGATCCGGCGACTCGTGCGATCGCATCGGCTGGGTTCACGGCGTCCGTCGCCCCGGTCTCAGGGCGGGCGGTCACCCGAGGATGCGGCAACGTCCACGTGTTCCCCACTGGCATGTTGGCGGCCCCGGACCGTCACCCCCGGTGGTGTGACCGGGACGGGTGCGTGCGGCGCGGCGAGCACCGGTCACGGATCTCGGACGTCGACACCAACCGACCCGAGGCGTCGATCCTGACCGTCGGTCTGGTGCAGGTAATCCACCCGGCGGTGGAACCGGTGGTGGCGTTGACGGCCACCGACGGCACGGCGTCTGACCGTGTGGTGTTGTCGATCGGGCAGGTCCGGGTGTTGCGCTACCGGTTGGCCACGTTGTTGGACGCAGCCAAGGGCGGCACGCGGTGACGGCACGGCGGGGCCGGCGGGTGCCAGTGGACGACGCGCGGGTTGTGTTCAGGTCCGAGACCTCGGCGCGGATGCCGTTGCAGCGGCGGCCGACCGAGGCAGGCGGTAATTGCGCCATCGGGTGGGGGCGTTGGGGCCGACCGTAGCGCTCGCACCACGAGTAGCACTACGGAAGATCGGCGAACCAGTGTTGTGCTGCTGGGGCGGGCGGGACTCGAACCGGTGACCGAGCGATTATGAGATCAAAATACCCGCCCCGCCGACCTGGGCAGATGGGCGTCTAGCAGCGGAAACCCTTCTCGACATCTCCCACCACTCCCCGCTGTCGGTCGGCCTCTTGCGGACTAGGGCCTGTTTCATAAGGGCGGTCGAGCCGAGGCGGAGTCCGGGCGGCGATCCGGCAAGGCGCGGTTTCGTCCGGATACCGGTGTTGTATCCGGACGAAACCGCAACGCCGCCGGTCGTCGTCCGGGCCCGCCGCAGGCCGGCCAGTTCTTATGAAACAGGCCCTAGATGCGGACTGCGCGGTTCGGAGCGTCAGTTTGGAAGATCGAGGTTCATGGCCGTGAGATGCCCAGAACGCCTGCATACGGCGCTGGGTGTGTGGACCCGTTGATCCCGCTCGTGACCGCCGGCGGCCGCGGCTACTGGCACGCAGATGGCACGCCGGCCACTGGCCCTACGGCGGGTCGCCCTCCAGCGTCCACGCCGTGAGCCGCGTTTCCCAGTTCCCCGGGTGGACGGTCCGGCTCCCGTCGCCGTGCTCGATCCTTAGTCCGCTTGGCTCGGTGCGGTAGCGCTCGCCTGCCTGAATGAATACTGGGGGTTGCGGAACGAGCCAGTAGCAACCGCCGCCCCTTAGCTCCTCCACGAGCAGCATGCGGTTCGCACGCTGCCACTCGCTCCAGCGTTGATCTTCTGCCATGCCGTCAGTAGAGCACTCGGGATGCCTCACCACTGCCATCCGCCGTCGACAAACCCGAGGGCAACAAGCGATCAACCGGAACCGGTGGAGCGAATCTCCTCGTCGGGCAGTCGTAGACCGTCCAGCCTCCCCGGTCGGGGACAAGGTCGTTCGTCCGGTAGGGCGCTCCACCTTGTCCAC
>NZ_JBFAPG010000243.1:0-9206 GCF_040675595.1 Micromonospora sp. NPDC049580 | reverse complement strand
GTTCGCCGGGCGACTGGCCCGCCGGTACCGGGGCCGGGGCGAGCCGCTGGAGGACCTGGAGCAGGTGGCCCGCCTCGGGCTGGTCAACGCCGTCGACCGGTACGACCCGGAACGGGGCTCGTTCACCGCGTACGCGGCGATCACCATCGTCGGGGAGATCAAGCGGCACTTCCGGGACCGCACCTGGGGCGTGCACGTGCCCCGGCGGCTGCGCGACCTGATCCTCGAGGTGGGTCAGGCCACCGCCGCGCTGACCAGCGAGCTGTCCCGGGCGCCGTCGGTGGCCGAGCTGTCGGCCCGCCTGGAGACGCCGCAGGAGGAGATCCTCGCGGCGCTGGAGTCGGCGGCCGGCTACAGCCCGGCGTCACTGAACGCGCCGGTCGGCGGGGAGAGTTCCGCGGAGTTCGGTGACCTGGTCGGCGAGTCGGACAACGCGCTGGAATCGGTCGACGACCGGGTGACGGTGAGCGGCCTGCTGCACCGGCTGCCCTGGCGCGAACGCCGCATTCTCGCCATGCGCTTCTACGGCAACCAGACCCAGGCGGAGATCGCCGCCCGGTTCGGCATCTCGCAGATGCACGTGTCCCGACTGCTGTCGCGGGCGCTGACCTGGCTGCGGCAGGCCATGCTCGCCGACGCGCCGCCGCCGTGGCAGAACGGCGCCGCCGAACCGGACCCGGGCAAGACCCGCATCTCGGTGCGGCAGAACGGCGACGGGGTCGTCGTCGAGGTCGGCGGTGAGGTGGACCGGGACGGCGCGGACCAGCTGCGCCGCGCGATGCTGGAGGCCGTCAACGGCCAGCCGAGCGAGGTCGTCGTCGACCTGGTCGGCGCGGGTGGCTTCGACGCCGGCGGGATCGCCGCGCTGATGGCGGGCCGGGAGGCGGCGGAGCGCACCGGCGTGCCGCTGCGGCTGACCCGGGTGCAGCCGGCGGTGCGCCGCTCGCTCACCGCCGCCGGCCTGGCACCCGCCCGGGACTGACCGGCGCGTACGCACACGACGAGGGGCCCACACCGCGGTGGTGTGGGCCCCTCGCGGCGTACCGACTCTCAGCGGTCCTCGGTCTCGCCGTCGCTGTGCGGGTGCCGCCAGCGTTCGTGCGGCTTCGGCGCGTCCTCGGCGTCCTGGGGCGCGTCGCTCTGCTCGAAGCTCGGCCGGCGTACGCCCTCGGGCTCCGGCACGTCCACCGGGCGGGCGCCGGACTCGGGCGCCGGCTGGTAGCGGACCGCATCCCGGGCGCCGTGCGCGCCCTCGGGGGCGGGCGACTCCGGCGCGTGGTGCTCCAGGTGTATCTCGTCGCCGAAGTGCTGCGGCGGCTTCGTGGTGCGCTGCGGCAGGTCCCGGCCCAGGTCGGCGACGAGCGGACCGTACTTGAGGTCGAAGGCCGGCCGCTCGGAGCGGATCCGGGGCATCTTGTCGAAGTTGCGCAGTGGCGGCGGGCAGGTGGTCGCCCACTCCAGCGAGTTGCCGAAGCCCCACGGGTCGTCCACCGTGACCACCGCCCCGTACCGCCAGGACTTCCAGGCGTTGTAGATGAAGAAGAGGGTGGAGAGGCCCAGGATGAACGCGAAGATGCTGGAGATCATGTTCAGCGTGGTGAAGCCGTCGGTGGGCAGGTAGTCGGCGTACCGGCGGGGCATGCCCTCGGCGCCCAGCCAGTGGTGCACCAGGAAGGTGCCGTGGAAGCCGATGAACATCGTCCAGAAGTGCGCCTTGCCGAGCCGCTCGTCGAGCAGCCGCCCGGTCATCTTCGGCCACCAGAAGTAGTAGCCGCCGAAGAGCGCGAAGACCACAGTGCCGAACACGACGTAGTGGAAGTGCGCCACCACGAAGTAGGTGTCGTGGGTGTGGAAGTCGGCCGGCGGGCTGGCCAGCAGCACCCCGGTGAGGCCACCGAGCAGGAAGGTGACCAGGAAGCCGATGGCGAACAGCATCGGCGTCTCGAAGGTGAGCTGCCCCTTCCACATGGTGCCGATCCAGTTGAAGAACTTCACGCCGGTGGGTACCGCGATCAGGTAGCTCAGGATGCTGAAGAACGGCAGCAGCACCTGGCCGGTGGCGAACATGTGGTGCGCCCAGACCGTCATGGACAGCACGGTGATGGCGATGGTGGCCAGCACGATTCCGGTGTAACCGAACAGCGGCTTGCGGGAGAACACCGGAATGATCTCGGTGATGATGCCGAAGAACGGCAGCGCGATGATGTACACCTCGGGATGACCGAAGAACCAGAACAGGTGCTGCCAGAGCATCGGTCCACCGGTGGCGGGGTCGTACACGTGCGCGTTGATCAGCCGGTCGGCCGCGAGCGCCAGCAGCGCGGCGGCCAGCAGCGGGAACACCAGGATCACCAGCACGCTGGTGAACAGCATGTTCCAGGTGAAGATCGGCATCCGGAACATGGTCATGCCGGGCGCGCGCAGGGTCAGGATCGTGGTGATCAGGTTGACCGCGCCGAGGATGGTGCCCAGGCCGGAGACGACCAGGCCGAGCACCCACATGTTCGCGCCCACCCCGGGGCTGTGGTCCACGTCGCTGAGCGGGCTGTACGCCGTCCAGCCGAAGTCCGCCGAGCCGCCCGGCGTGAGAAACCCGCCGATCACCATGAGCCCGCCGAACAGGTACAGCCAGTAGGCCAGCGCGTTGAGCCTGGGGAACGACACGTCCGGCGCGCCGATCTGGATCGGCACGATGAAGTTGCCGAACCCGAAGGCCGCGGGTGTGGCGAACAGCAGCAGCATCACCGCGCCGTGTGAGGTGAAGAGCTGGTTGTACTGCTCGGAGGAGAGGAACTGCAGACCCGGTCGGGCCAGCTCGGCGCGCATCAGCATCGCCTGCAGACCGGCCACCAGGAAGAACCCGAAGGAGGTCAGCAGATACAGCAGACCGATCTGCTTGTGATCCGTGGTGGCGAGGAACTTGATCAACGAGTTGCCGGGGACCGGCGCCCGCAGGGCTCCGGGGAAGCCCCCGAAGCGGGCCGGTGCCAGGATCGCCGGGCCCCGATCGCGACCGGGTTCCGTGGTTACCCGCTTGGGCATGGCTGCTCACCCCGTCGTGACGGCAGAAAGGACGGGCGTGCCTACCCGACCCTCCCACCATGTAACCAGGCTGAAGCGGTAATTTCGGTCAGATCGCCGGTACCGGTCGAAGCCGCCCGATGCGGTCAGGCCGCCGGCAGCATCGCCCAGACGGCCTTGCCCTGACCCGCCGGCACGCTGCCCCACCGCTGCGCCAGCTCGCGGACCAGCAGCAGCCCTCGGCCACCCTCGGCCCGCAGATCCGGATCGGCGGGCTGGGCGGCGGCCCGGCTGCCGTCCACCACGGCCAGGTGCAGGTACGGCCGGCGCAGTGTCACCGTCACCTGCATGGGGGTGCCCGCGTGCCGGACCACGTTGCCGACCAGTTCGCTGAGCACCAGCGCGGCCGGGCCCGCCGCGCCGGGCAGGTTCCACCGGGCGCACGCGTCGCCGACCAGCTCCCGGGCCCGCCGGCAGGCCCCGGCCACCGGCTCCAGCCGGGCCCGCATCCGCAGCGCGCCGGCCGCGCCGGCCACCCGGGTCGCCTCCGCGCAGTCCCGTGACACCGGCACCACCCGGCACGTCGTCGACTCGGCGAGCCAGCGGGCGGCGGCCGGAGGCGGCGCGCACAGCACCACCGGCACGGCCGGCCACTCCTCGGCCCGCCGGGCCGTCGCCGCGAACACCGACAGCGCCAGCCGGTCCCGCACGGTCACCCCCGCGAGGTCGACCACCAGCGCCTCCGGCTGGGCGGCCAGCGCCCCGTCCAGCGCCTGGTGCACCGCCCGCATCGTGCCCAGATCGAGGGCGCCGGTGAGCTGGACGACCGCCACCGGTGCGGTCTCGCGCACCTCGCAGGTGATCCGGCTGGGCATCGGCGGGCCCTCGATTCGCTGGTCGGGTCGGGATCTGCCCACTACCCGAGGCCCTGCGGCACCAAACCGGACCGGCCGCTCCCGGGACGCAGCTCACGCCCGGACCCGCAGGTCAGCGGCGTGCCCGTCCGGTCAGCAGACCCAGCGCGATCAGGCCCAGACCGAGGCCGAGGTGCAGCCAGCCGTCCGCGGCGTTGACCGGCAGGACGTTCGCGCCGGTGTCGTGATCCACCGCCAGGCCGTAGAGCCAGAGCACCAGGTAGACGGCGCCGCCGCCGATGAGGAACGTCCGGGCGCCGCTGACCGTCCGCGCCAGCGCCAGGCCGGCCACCCCGAACAGCAGGTGGACGAGGTTGTGCAGCACCGACACCTGGAAGGCGCCGAACAGGAACGCGCCCGAGCCGTGCCCGGCGAACCGCAGATTGTCCGTACCGCTGGTGATTCCCGGGACGAAGCCGAGCACGCCGACCAGCAGGAAGAGCACGGACGCGGCGCTCGCCGCCCGGCGTACCGGCGGCTTGCCGTCGGCCGGGTTGGCCCGGGCCCGGGAGTGCGCCATCGGTCCGACCATCACCGGCTCCTCGCTGCGCGACGGGCGTGAGCGGTGCGACTACCCGTTGCCGCCGACGGCTAACGCGCCGGCGGCGACGGGTGCGCGCTCAGGCCGGTTGCAGGCGGGGCGCGGTCGCCAGCTCGCGGACCCGCTGGTACAGCTCGACGTAGCGCTGGGCCATCACCGCGGGCGTGAACCGCTGCGCGGCCACCCGCCGGCACTCGTCCGGGTCGAGCAGGTCGGCGGCCAGCACGAGGTCGTCCAGCTCGTCCTCGTCGGCGGTGAGCAGGCCGGTGCGGCCGTGCTCGATCAACTCTGGCAGGCAGCCCCGGGCGGTGGCCACCACCGGCGTGCCCAGGGCCAGCGACTCGACCACAGCCGTGCCGCCCGGCTCCTCCCACCGCAGCGGGAACAGCGACGCGCGGGCGCTGGCCAGCAGGTCGTCACGCTCCTGGCCGGCCACGGTGCCGACCCAGCGCACCAGGTCACCGTCGACGTGCGGCGCCACCTCGTCGAGGAAGAACCGCACGTCCGGGTTCTGCCGGGCGTCGTCGCCGGCCGAGGCCAGCTCCGCCGGGCGATGGTACGGGCCGACGGGGCCGGCAAGCACCAGCGGGACACCGATCCGCTGCGCGAGCCGCGCGCCCACGTCCTGCCCCTTGCCCGGGTTGATCCGACCGAGGATGAGCAGGTGCTCGCCCTTCTCCGGGCGGGGCCGGCGGTCGGCGTCCACGGCGAGCGGCGTGGACAGGTGCACGTGACCCACCGAGTGCTCGCGCAGCGCCAGCGGCGCCCGGGCCAGCTGCGACGCCGAGACGCCGTTGACACGGACCCGGTCGCCGCCGTCCAGGCTGCCGTACAGCGCGGGGTGCTTGGCCAGGTCCCAGTGCAGGGTGTGCAGGGTCGGCGGCCCGGCCGGCCCCATCGCCGCGAGGGTGGCCAGCCCGACCGCCTCCACGTGGTCGTGCACCAGGTCGATGTCGTCGCGGGAGTGCAGCTCGCGGACCACCCCGGCCAGGTGTGCCTGGGCGATCCCGCAGACCTGGTTGTACGGCCGTTGCAGCGCCGCGAACTGCCCGTCGGGAAAGACCGACACCTTCTCGTCCAC
The DNA here is from genome assembly GCF_040675595.1 of Micromonospora sp. NPDC049580. Classification (NCBI taxonomy): domain Bacteria; kingdom Bacillati; phylum Actinomycetota; class Actinomycetes; order Micromonosporales; family Micromonosporaceae; genus Micromonospora; species Micromonospora sp. NPDC049580. The sequence goes on along the minus strand of NZ_JBFAPG010000243.1, from coordinate 3,649 downwards.
CGGCAGGCTGCTGCTGTCCACCGAGGCGAGCACCACCCGCACGCCGAGTCGCCGCAGCTCCGGCACCAGGGTGGCGATCACGTTCTCGATGCCGCCGTAGCCGGGCGGGGGCACCGACAGCCACGGGCCGGCGTTCATCAGCACGGTGAGGCTCATCGGCCACCCTCCCGCACCGCGGCCGTGTGCGGCCGTGCCTCGGCGCTCACGCCGCGGCCACCCGTCGGCGGGGAACCCGATGGCGCAGCTCGGCCAGCGGTGGCCGCTCCTCGATCGACACGTCGCTGACCACGATCTCCCGGTCGAGGTTCGGCAGCGTGTCCGACCCGCCCCGGCGGAACTGCGTGAGCAGCGACTCCGGCATCATGCCGGGGATGGCCCAGCCGCGTCGTTGCAGCCGGGACCAGGCGGTCAGCATGATCTGCGCGGACATCCGGCCGAGCGCCGCCGTGTCCTGGTGGCGGTGCTTGCGCTCGCCCAGGTCGACCTGCGCCAACGCGTCCAGGCCGACCAGGTCCAGCAGGTCGATCATCATCGCCGTCTCCACGCCGTACCCGGAGACGAACGGCACCTGGGCCAGCACCTCGCGGCGACCGGCGTACTCGCCTGCGAGCGGCTGCACGAAACCGGCCAGTTCGGGCCAGAAGAGGTTGAGCAGCGGTCGGGCCATCAGCTCGGTCACCCGGCCGCCGCCGTCCTGCTCCACGCTGGCGGCGCCCACCAGGGGCCGGTGATAGAAGCCCTTCACGAAGTCCACCGACGGGTCGGTCAGCAGCGGCCCCAGCAGACCGCTGACGAAGTGCGGGCGGAACTCCCGCAGGTCGGCGTCGATGAACGCCACCACGTCGCCCTCGGCGGCGGCCAGCCCGGCCCAGAGCGCGTCGCCCTTGCCGGTGAGCCGGGGCAGGCCCCGGGTCATCGCGTCCTGGCTGACGACCTCCGCGCCAGCGGCGCGGGCCACCTGCGCGGTGCGGTCGGTCGACCGTGAATCCACCACGATCAGTTCATCGACGAGAGCGACCCGATCCATCAGGTGTTCCCGGATGGTCGACACGATCGCGCCGACCGTCGCCTCCTCGTTACGTGCCGGCAGCACCACGCTGACCCGGCTCTCTCCCTTGGCGCGCAGCAGCCGGCGTGCCGGCCAGTCCGCCGCTGAGGTGGTCCGGTACGTGGCCCACGCCTCCACCACCGGTGACACGGTCGTATCCCGCACGGGCACCCCTCCGTTCGTGCGTGGAACAAGCGGAGTCTGTAGTTCCCACTCGCCGCCACGTGCTAACCGTTCCCAGGGCAACAGCTTGATCACAACGGTTACATCCGCGCGTTCCCGGGGGATGAACGTTTGATTGCGCACATCCCAGGGGACTGCTCCCATCGAAGTCGAAACGTTCTCGAAAGAGGTTGTCGAATGGGTGGATGCCGGGTGGGTCTCGTGGGGGCCGGCGGGGTGGCACAACGCCATGCGCGGGTGCTGTCCGGGTTCGACGACGTCGAACTGATCGGGGTGACCGACGTGGTGCCCGAGGCGGCGTCCGAGCTGGCCGCGCGGCACGGCGGGCAGACCTTCCGCGACGTCGCCGAGCTGCTGGCCGCCGGCCCGGACGCGGTGTACGTCTGCGTGCCGCCCTTCGCGCACGGCCCGGCCGAGGAGGCGGCGATCGACGCCGGGGTGCCGATGTTCGTGGAGAAGCCCGTCGCCGTCGACCTGGTCACCGCCGAGCGCGTCGCCGACCTCGTCGCCCGGCGTGGGCTGCGCACCGCCGTCGGGCACCACTGGCGCTACCTGAGCGTGCTCGACCAGGCCCGCGAGCTGCTCGCCGACCGCCCGGTGCGGATGGTCAGCGGCGCCTGGCTGGACAAGGTGCCGCCGGTCGCCTGGTGGGCGCGCCGGGACCGCTCCGGGGGCCCGGTGGTCGAGCAGGCCGCCCACGTGCTGGACCTGATCCGGGTGCTGGCCGGCGAGGTCACCGAGGTCACCGCGTACGGCAACGGCACGCCACCGCCGGTCGACGGCGCCGACATCGACTCGGTGACCACCGCCACGCTGCGCTTCGCCAACGGCGCCGTCGGCACGCTCAGCGCGGCCTGCGTGCTGGGCTGGAAGCACCGGGCGGGGCTGGAGATCCTCGCCGACGGGCTGGCCCTGGCGCTGACCGAGGACGGTCTGCTGATCCGCGACGCCGACGGCGAGCGACACGTTCCCGCCGATCCGGAGGCCGCCCGGGTGGCGGTGGACCGCGCCTTCGTCGACGCGGTACGCGGCGTCGGCGACGACGTCCGCGTCCCGTACGCCGAAGCGCTGAAGACCCAGCGACTGGCCCTCGCGGTGGCCGAATCGGCCCGTACCGGTCAGACGGTGCGGCTCGTCACGCCCGCCGCGCCGGTCGCGCTGTCCAGCGGGGTGACCGTCGATGCGTGATCGGGTGGTCACGGTCACCGCCCCCGGTCGGGTGGAGCTCGTCGAGCAGGAGGCCGCGGCGCTGCGCCCCGGCACCTTCCGCGTCGACACGCTGTTCAGCGGCGTCTCCGCCGGCACCGAGCTGAGCTACGTCAAGGGCACGAACCCCTATGTGAACGTCACCTGGAACGCCGACCTGGGGCTCTTCCAGCCCGGCGAGGCCAGCACCCCGTACCCGGTCACCCGACTGGGGTACATGCAGGTCGGCCGGGTGGTGGAGAGCGCCACGCCGGCCGTGGCGGTGGGCACGGTCGGCGCGATGACCTACGGGCACCGCACCGGCTGGCTGGCCGACCCGGTCGCCGAGCGGTTCGTCGGCCTGCCCGACGACCTGGACCCGCTGCTCGGCGTCTACGTCGCGCACATGGGCCCGATCTGCGCGAACGGTCTGCTGCACGCCGCCGCCGACCTGCACGGCGCGGACGTCCGCTCGCTCGGCGACGGCGTACGCGGCCGGCGGGTCGCCGTGGTCGGCGCCGGCGTGGTGGGTCTGCTGACCGCCCTGCTGGCCCGGCGACACGGCGCCGCCTCGGTGGTGGTGCTCGACCCCACCCCGCGCCGCCGCGAGGTCGCCGAGGCGCTCGGCCTGGAGACCCTCGACCCGGACGCGGACGACCCGGCGGTGGTGCTCAAGACCCGGTGGGCCCACGCCGCCGGCGACCGGGGCGCCGACGTCGTGTTCCAGTGCCGGGGGCAGGGGTGGGCGTTGCAGCTCGCGCTGCGGTCGCTGCGCCCGCAGGGCACCGTGATCGACCTGGCCTTCTACCAGGGCGGCGCGGACGCGGTCCGCCTCGGTGAGGAGTTCCACCACAACGGGCTGGCGCTGCGCTGCGCCCAGATCGGGCGGGTGCCGCGCGGGCTCGCGCCCACCTGGGACCGGGAACGGCTCTCCGCCGAGACCATCGACCTGCTGCGGGCCTACGGGGACGCGATCCGCAAGCACCTCGTCTCGGCGGTGGTGCCGTTCGACGAGGCGCCCACCCTGCTCACCGACCTGGCCGAGCGCCGCCGCCAGGAGTTGCAGGTGGTCCTGGCCGTGTGACCCGCCGGAGCGCGCTCGCGGGGTGACACCGCGGGTTACCGTTCCCGCCATGAGCACCCTGAAGGACCGGCCGGTCGGCGACGCTCCCGCGAGCCGACCGGTCGGTCTGTCCGCGCTGCTGCCGTACCTGCGGGAGCACCGCGGCACCC
>NZ_JBFAPG010000242.1:0-9214 GCF_040675595.1 Micromonospora sp. NPDC049580 | reverse complement strand
CTTCCGATCTCGCCGATCGCGGGGTGCACGTGCGCGGCGTCGCCGACCAGCAGCACCCGGTCGGCGCGGTAGCGGGCGGCGATGCGGGTGTTGCCGCCGGTCAGCCGCCGCAGCAGGCCGGGGCCGTCGGGTGGGCCGAAGGGGACGTCGACGCCGAGCACCCGGCCGACGCTGGCGCGTAGCTCCGCCAGGGTCATGGGGGTCTCGTCGCTCGTCGGCGCGTCGGGCCACTCCGTCGTGCTCAGGATCGCCGGGCGGCCGGGGAAGGGCGCCCAGGCGATCATGCCGCGCGGGGTGCGGGTGTGCTGGAACGGCGGGACGACGCCGTAGCCGGGGGCGCACAGCCCGCCGGTCTCCGGGTCGAGGGATGACGCGGGGACGGTCACGGTGGCGGTGCGGGAGACCGACCGGTCGAACGTGGCGCCGGGAGTCGATGCCGGCGAGGCGGCGCACCGCGCTGCGACCGCCGTCGGCGCCGACGAGGAAACGGGACGTGAGCTGCGTACCGTCGGCGAGGTGAACCTCGACCGCGTCGGGGCGTTGGCGGAGGTCGACGACCTCGTGGCCGCGGCGCAGGTCGACGCCGAGCTCGACGGCGCGGGCGGCGAGGGTGGCCTCCAGCTGGGCCTGCGGCACGCCGAGCACGTAGTGCGGATTCTCCGCGAGCACCGTGAGATCCAGCGGGAACGCGCCGAAGGTGAAGGCCGGTTGGGGGGACGGCGGGGTGCTCTCGCCGCTGAGCCGCGCGTAGAGGCCGCGCCGGTCGAGCAGGCGGACGACCTGGCCGACGAGGCCGTTGGCGCGGGGCTCGCCTCCGGGCGTGGCGTGGCGTTCGAGGACGACAGGGTGGAGGCCGGCCAGAGCGAGTTCGCAGGCGAGCATGAGGCCGTTGGGGCCGGCTCCGACGATGAGTACATCGATCACGATCGTGATCCCTTCGGGGTGTGCGTCATCGCCGCGGCAGGCGCGGAACGCGACCGGCCCGCCGTGGGGTGTGACGCGGACAAGAAGTGGCTGGGGTGGTGCCGTGAGCGAGGGGCGGGCCTCAGCGGGGCGGCGCGGGGAGGCCGGCGGCGACCTGGGTGAACGCGTCGGTGATGAGGCGCTCGATCGGGGTGGGCGGGTCGGGGCTGTCGAGATAGTGCTGCATGGCGACGGCGACCGCGGCGCTGGCGGCGGCCGCGACGAGCCTCGGATACATGTCGGTGGCGAGGTCGGTGCCCGTGCGCTCGGCGACCGCGGCGGCCAACTCGGCCTCGGCGATCGCGACGGCGCGCAGCCGCTCGCCCTGCAGGGCAGGCTCGGCGAGCATGGTGCGTACGCCGGCCACCCACTGGGCGTGCGCGGGGGACGGCATGGCGTCGACCTCGGGGCCGCGGGTGAACTGCTCCAGCGAGGCCTGGGTGAGTGCCGCCCAGAGCGGCTCGTCGGCGGGGCGTTCCCGCAGCGCGGCGGCGGTGCGCAGGCTGCGGTCGAGGTGGCGGGAGGCGATCGCCTCGGCCTTGCTGGAGAAGTAGTTGTTGAAGGTGCGCGGGGAGACGCCGGCAGCCTCGGCGATGTCCTCGACGCGAACGTTGTCGTAACCGCGCTCCGCGGTGAGGTGGATCGCGGCCCAGCCGAGCGCCGCCCGCGTCTCGGCCTTCTTGCGCTCCCGCAGCCCCGTCATGCCACCACCCTAGCACTAGTTGCGCGCCCCGCAAATATGCGTGCCACGCAAACTGATGGTCGCCGGTGCCCAGCTCACCCGACGATCGGGTAACTCCCGATCCTCGGTGACCGGGCGGCCTCACTCGGCGGGGAGGCGGTAGCCGAGTCCCCGTACCGTCTGAATCAACTCGGGCCGACCCAGTTTGGCGCGCAGCGCCGCCACGTGGACCGCCAGGGTGCGCCGGCCCGACCAGGTGGTCTGCCACACGTCCAGCATGATGCGCTCGCGCGTGAGCGCGAGGCCGGGTCGACGGGCGAGCGAGGCCAGGATGTCGAATTCCTTGCGGGTCAACGACACCGGCCGGGCGTCCACGTGGACCGTGCGGGCCGAGAGGTCGATCCGCAACCCTCCGACGTCGATGACGTCGGACGGTCGCGGACCCTGCCGTGCTGTTCGCCGCAGCAACGCCTCGATGCGCGCCTGAAGCTCGTCCATCGCGAACGGCCTGACGACGTAGTCGTCGGCGCCCATCCGCAGGCCGACGATGCCGCCACGCTCCTCGCCCCGTTCGGTGACCGCGATGATGCCCAGCTCGGCGCTGCGTTCCCGCAGCGCCCGGCACACGGCGAATCCGTCGCCGTCCGGCAGACAGAGATCCAGCAGGACCAGGTCGCAGGGGGCCGCCACGAGCGCTGCGGCACCGGTCGACGCGTGTTCCACCTGATAACCGCACCGGCGCAGCGTCGAACCCAGGACCGCGGAGATCCGCCGGTCGTCCTCCACGAGCAAGATCCGCATCGCCCCGCCTGTCGTCGTCACGGCGCCCACCCGGCGCGGGGCGAGAGCGGGATCGCCGGCGGCCAGGGCGGCCGGCGACGTCGTCGACGCACCTCGTCAGTCCCGAACGACGGGGGGGTCGTTCCGCTGCGAATAACAGCCGACAGCGCTGAGCCGGCGCTGATTTCTGGCTGAGGTGGCGATCGGAGGGTCGGACGTCGAGGGCGCGAGGCATGGTTGCTCCGCCCGGAATACTGGTCCTTGAGGGACTCGCAGTCGAGGCGTCGCGATCGAACTTGAGAGAGTCTTGACCGGCGTCCCGGCTAGCCGAGCGGTGCCGCCTCGGCGGCGCCGATCTCCCGGAACAGCTCGTGTGCCGCCCGCCATCGGGTCTGAGCCGCCGACGGACGGCCCAGCGCCGCGTACGCGCCGCCGACGGTCATCAACGTGCGGGCGTACGCGAGACGTTGCCCTGCCCGGCGTTGGACGCGCAGCGCCGGACGGCCCTCGACGAGGCACCCCGCGGGATCGCCGAGGCCCAGTCTCGCGGCGGCGAGGCGGCTGCGCGCCTGACCGGCCACCAGCCGGTACCCACCGGCGCGGGCCGCTGCCATCGCACCGGTGGCGTGCTCGTGGGCGCTGTCGAACTCCTTGCGGGCCGCGCTGAGATCGGAGAGCAGCATCAGCGCCTCGACCCGGGCGCGCTCGTTGCCGGTCCGATCCGCCAGGTCAAGCACCAGATCGAGCCGGCGGCCCGCCTCTGCCAGCCGGCTCTGCCGCAGCAGTACCTCGGCGAGCGCGGTCTGGGTGACCACCTCCAGTCGGCCGTCCGGCAGTCCCTGGACGATGTCGAGGCCGAGGTGGAGCACCTCCTCGGCCTCCGCGTAGCGTCCCGCGTCACCGTGCACGCGGCCGAGCGTGGTGAGCGAAGCGGCCTCCTCGTGCCGGGCGCCGATCGTCCGGCCGACGCGCACCGCCTCCTCCGCTGCCGTCCGCGCCTCGTCGAGCCGGCCGAGCTCCCGGGCCACCAGCGCGAGGTTCTCGCTGGCCACGGCGGCGCCCAGATGTTGGCCGGTCGCCCGCAGCAACCCCATCGCCAGTTCGCCGTGCCGTGCGGCCGCGGCCAGCTCGCCCACCTCCTCGCAGGCGGCCGCCAGGTTTGCCAGCGTGCCGGCCTCGGCTCGGCGGTCGCCGATCTCCCGATCGATGACGAGAGCCTGCTCGAACCGGCTGATCGCGGCCCGGGGCCGGCCCAGCTGAGCCAGTGCGATACCGATGCTGCAGTGTGCCGCCGAGGCGCCGACCTGCCAATCGGCTCGGGCGGCGAGCGCCGCGACCGCCTCGTACTCGGCGCGGGCGGCGCGCAGATCGCCGGTACGCCAGTTCAGCAGTCCCAGGCTTTGTCGCATCACGGCCTCGCCGCGAAGGTCGCCGTCGCGGCGGGCCGCCTTGAGCCCGGTCCGGGCGATCGACCGCCACTGGCTCAGCGGCGTCCGCATGCGGAGGAAGTCGTACAGGGCGTGGGCGAGTTGCCACGCCATCCGGTCTCGGCCGTCGGCAGCCGCGTGTTCCAGCGCCGCCACCAGATTCGCCGTTTCCGCACCGAGCCATTCGCGGGCGGGTGCCTGATCGTCGAGCTCAGGGATCCGTACGCCGGTCGGCGGTGGATCCGGCGGCAGCCGTAGCCGCGACGGGCCGTTCAGCGCGGCGCTGGCCCGGGCGACAGCATGCAGGTAGAAGTGCAGCAGCCGGTGCACGGCGGCGGCATTGTCGGCCGCGTCGCCATGTTCGGCGGCGAGCTGCGCTCCGTACTCGAGCAGCAGGTCGTGGCTGACGATCCGGGCTGCCCGGGTGATTCGGATCAGGTGCAGTCGGGCGAGGGTGTCGATGAGCGGTTCGAGATCGTCGCAGGGCAGGCCGGTCAACGCCGCGGCCGCGGGTACGGCGAGGCCGGACGGTGCCGGCACCAGTCCGAGCAGCCGGAACACCCGACCCGCTGGGGCCGGGAGCGCCTGGTACGACAGCTCGAACGCGGCCCGGACGGCGGTGCTGTCGTCACCCTCGACCCGCAGCTGCGCGACCCGGCCCCGCGCGATCAGCTCGTCGAGGTGCCTGCGCACGCTCACGTGCGCCCGGTCGGCCAGGCGGGCGCCGGCGATGCGCAGGGCCAGCGGCAGGTGCCCGCAGATTTCGGCCAACTCCCGAGCAGCGGCCGGGTCGGCGTTGATCCGCTCGGCCCCCGCGGTGCCGACGAGCAGTTCCACCGCGTCGGCGGCAGGTAGGACGTCGAGAGTGAGCCGAGCGGCACCGTCCCGGGCGACCAGGCCGCTGAGCCGGTCCCGGCTGGTCACCACCACCAGGCAGTCCGGGCCGCCCGGAATGAGTGGCCGCACCTGGTCGGCGTCGGCGACGTTGTCCAGTACGAGCAGAACGCGCCGACCGGCGAGCGTCGAACGGTACAGCGCGACCTGCGCGTCCGGCTCGGCCGGTATCCGGTCGGCGGTGACGCCCAGCGCGTCCAGCAGCAGCGGCAGCGCCTCACCGGGGGTCCGGCGTGGACGACTGTGGAACCCGCGCATGTCCACGAACAGATGTCCGTCGGGGAAATGGTGGTGGACGTCGTGCGCCCACCGCACCGCCAGGCTGGTCTTGCCTGCCCCCGCTGGGCCGCAGACGACGGCGACCGGCGCCGCCCGCTCCTTCAGCGCCTCGTCGAGGAGGGCCAGTTCGCGTCGGCGGCCGACGAAGCCGGGGGTGGCCGCCGGCAGTTGCCGCGGCACCACGCCCGTCGGTTCCCGCACCCGCTGCCCCGCGGGTTCCGCGACGGGCTCGGCGCCGGCGAGCATTGCGCGATAGGCCCGCTGGAGCTCCTCGCCCGGCTCGATGCCGAGCCTCTCGACCAGGTTCTCGCGGACCCGACGAAACAGGGTCAGCGCGTCGACCCGGCGGCCGCACCGGTGCAGCGCGATGAGCACCGCCAGCGCCAGACGCTCCCGGGCCGGGTTGTCGGCTATGAGGTCGGACAGATCGTCGACGATGTCACCGTACCGGCCCAGCCGGAGGTCGAGGTCGGCTCGCAGCTCAACCGCCGCGAACCGCTCCTCGTTCAGCTGTGGGGCGACGAGTTCGTCCAGCCACGGGCCGGCGACGTCCGCCAACGCCGGCCCCCGCCATCGGCGCAGAGCGCGGTCGACCAGCTCACGAGCCTGCTGCGGCTCGCACGTGCGCGCGGACCGCAGTAGGTCCCGAAAGTCGTGCAGATCCACCGCGGACCGGTCGACGGTGAGCCGATAGCCGGTCCCCACCCCCACCAGCTCGGCTGTGCGTGGCGGCGGGTCAACCGAGTTGAGCAGGGCCCGTAGTCGGGAGACGCAGCCCTGTACCGCGTTACGAGCCGATGCGGGCGGTGCCGTGCCCCACAGTGCCGTCACCAGGCGATCGATGGGAACGATGTTTCCGCACTCCAACGCCAGCATGGCCAGCACGGTGCGTTGCTGCGCGGCCGACGGGCCCAGCCAGCGGGTGCCGTGCCACACGCCGACCGGACCCAGCAGCCGGATCTGCAGGCCGTCCTCCGCTTGGTCCACGCCCGGTCCGATCCGTAGGCATCCACGACGCTGGAAATGATCTCACCATCGACACGCAGCCGACGGCCCATCGACGCCCACCCCTGAATCAGCCGTCCGTGTCGTCGGTCACGCTCCTGCCGAGGCGTCTCAACGCCCTTCGGGACCTGGAGTCCACAACGGACAAGCCCGGCGCGGTGCGGCCGCCACTTGTCGTGGCTGCTTCGGTCAAGATCTGTTCAAGAACATCGCTGGGACCTGGACCCCTGAATTGTTCTCTTGAAACGGTGATGGGAGTGATCCAGAGCAGCGTCGATGTCCGGAGACACATTGGTGCTGCCCATCGTCCGGACGCCGTCGTCACCACCTCGCGAGGCACCGTCGTGTCAGGACCATCCGGAGCGCACTGGGGGCGCGCCGGGGGTCGATCAGCAGCACGGTCGAGGCGACCCCGGCGGGGTGGTCGACCGAGCAGCCCCAGTCCGCCGCGGCGTCGCTCCGGACTCGCGGGTTCTCGCTCGATTCGGGCGCCGATACCGGTAGATCGTCCTCAGGGACCAGATCCGAGGAGTACGCATGAACCAGGAAAAGGGACTATCGCGGCGGCAGATCCTCCGCGTTGGTGCCGTGGTGGGATCGACAGTCGCCGTGGTGGCCGTCTCGGGCGAGTCGGCATCGGCCGACCCGGGGACGGTCGCGGCACAGGCCGGCTCGCGCGGTGAGCTGGCCCGCGTGTCAGCGGTGGCGGCCGGCGGCGCCGTGGTGGGTACGCCGAAGGTGGCGAACCGCACCGCGATCCGGGCGGCGGAGCGTGTTCCGTTCGCCGGCTTCCCGGACGGAATCGCCCCACGACCGGGTGACCTGGTCACCGTGACCGACCTGTGGCCCGGCCTCGCCGTGGCCGCCGTGCCGGTGGTGCACTGGGTGACCGGAGTGCCGAAGCGCGACGGCAGCGGCTATGCGGTCGCGGGCCAGCGGCTGGCCGCCTCGCCGTTGCTCGACAAGCGGACCGCACGGCGGGTGCGGGTCTGCGTCCTGGACACGGAACTGGCCGACGCCCAGGTCCTCGCGGTCGTCCCGGCCTGAGCTGGTGCCGATGATCGACGCAACGGTGCGGATCGTCGCGGCAGCTGTCCTGCTCTACACCGCGGGTCAGAAGCTCGCCGCGCCCATCGCCTTCCGTCGCACGCTCGTCGCGCTCAGGATGCCGCGTCCGCGCGTGCTGGCACTGCTGGTCAGCGGCGCGGAGCTGGTCACCGCGGTCCTCCTGCTGACCGCACCGCGCGCCTGGGTGACAGCGGGCCTCGTGATCGCGCTCGGCGCGTCGTTCGCAGGTGCGGCGTCGATCGCTCTGGCACGGGGCGCCTCGGTGCGCTGTGCCTGCTTCGGCGGCACGTCCGAGGCGAAGCTGGGTTGGACGCAGCTCGCGCTGCTCCCGATCTGGCTCGCCGTCGCCTGGACGGCGCACCGCGACTCATCAGATCTGCTCGTCGGTCCGGACGCCGTCGCGGTGACGGCGCTGGTGCTGTGCCTGGCGACCGTCGTCCGTCAGCTGTTGCCTCTGGCCCTGCGGAGCTGGAGCTACCTCAAAGTGTTGGAGAGTCAATGGGCTTCCTCTGGGTCGTCGTCGCCGCATTGAGCGTGCTGATGGGGATCTGCGTGTTGGCGCTGATCGACCAATATCAAACCCTCGAACTGATCCGTACGTCCCTCAAGCTCGAAGACAACCCGTCGCCGATCCCGATCCCGATGGACGACTCGATCAGGCCCTCCCTGGTCGGGCTTCCGGCACGACTCGACGCGCAGCCGCATCTCGCGCTGCTCTTCCTGTCCGTGTCCTGCACGACCTGCCGGTCAATCGCGGAGGGCCTGCGCCGCAAGGACCTGGAACTGGTGTGGATCGTCCTGCAGCAGGCGCATTCCGAGCAGGAGGGCCGCGCCTGGCTCGAAGGACTGAACATACCAATCGACCGGGCGACCATCGATGTCGAGGAAAATGTCGCGCGGGCGATCGGCATCGACACCGTCCCGTCGGTGGTCCTCTACCGCTCGGGTGAGGCCTTCCTGGCCCAGACACTGCCGTCATTCCGGCAACTGCAACCGCTGTTGAACGCCCGCACCGTCCCGTCCCGCCTGCCCGTCGCCAAGGAAGGAACCGTACGGCTATGACCAATCAGATGGAGTGCGTGACACCGACCGAGACGGCGGTGCTCACCGACCGCCGTCGTAGCCGCCGATTCGCGCTCATGGGCGCGGCGTCCGCGGTCGTCGCCGGCCTGGCCACCGTACTGAAGGCATCCCCGGCGGTGGCCGACTGCCTGGGGTCGCCCTGCTGCTCGCTGGCCAGCTGCACCCGGTGCCACTACGCGGTCGAACCCGATCGCTACACCTGCCCGTCGGGCTATTACCGCACGTTCTGGACCTGCACCAGCGGCAGCCGCACGTACGGCTGCGGTGAGTGCAGCAAGAGCAAGACCTCGTGCTGGTCCGGTCCGTTCGCCTGCTCGATCTGGTACGTATGGTAGTTCTGTGGACGATCGTGCTCGCCGCGGTGGCGGGCTTCGCCCAGCTCTTCAGCCCTTGAGGCCAGTCCTTCATCGGAGTCATCCGCCCCTTCGTGCAAGGGGACTCGTCCCGTCTCGTCCGAAGCGGTCTGCGCTTCGTCGCCGTACTGTCCGTCGCGCACATCGCCATGGCGGGCTTCGTCACCGCGTCGCTGTACCAGGTCGGCACCCTGTTCGCCGGGCGGCTCGATGCCCAGCTCACCGTGGGGCTGTGTCTCGTGGCGGCACTGGTGGCGGCGGCCTTCGACGTACACGCGATCCGGACGGATTCGTACGCCCCCGGGCTGCGCCGACAGACGTCCAAGGAACTGGGCCATCGGGAGAACATCCCGTGGTGGGTTCCGCCGATGATCTGGGGTCTGGACACCGGGCTCATGTGGAGCACGTTCCGGGTGTCGGCGACGACCTGGGTGCTGCTGGTGGCGGCGCTGCTCAACGTCGCTCCGCAGTGGAGTGGTCTGGTGTTCGGTGGCGCGTTCACCGGTCCACTGGTCGTGGCGATTCTCGCCGGTCATGGAAGCGTGAGTGACCTGGGGCGTCCCGGGCCACGGCGGCTGGTGCAGTCCGCGGCGGTCGCCACGGCGTTGCTGCCGGCCATGGTGGTGGTCGTGTCGTCCGTGATCTGAGGTTCGGCCGGGGCCCGACGTGGGGCCCCGGCC
>NZ_JBFAPG010000241.1:0-9215 GCF_040675595.1 Micromonospora sp. NPDC049580 | reverse complement strand
CAGATCTTGGACAGTTTCCGTCCGCGCCGAACGGAAACTGTCCAAGATCTGCACCGAAACCGGGAGTCGCAGGCGCCCAGCCAGGCCGTGGGTCGGGCGGGCGGTTGGGGGCGTGGGGCAGCTCGCGCGCCCCACCGGTGGGGCAGCTCGACAGTGCCCGCCGATGGCCCGGCGAGTCGGTCACCGCGCGACCGGGCTCGGGAGGCGCCGAGGATGACCGCCCCTGCGGGGCATCCCCGGCGCTTCCTCGCGCTGGCTGACGGATCAGGCCAATCCTGCGCGGCGCAGAGCCTCCGCCATCGCGTCGTTCGCTGGCGCCGGCGCGCCCTGCCGCTGCTGCCCGCCCCGTGCGCCCTGGCCGCCGCGACCGCCGGACCCGCCGCGACCGCCGGAACCGCCCTGGCCGCCACCGGACCCGCCGCGACCGTCCTGTCCGCCGCGTCCACCCTGCGGTCCGCGCTGCGCCGGGCCGCCACGCCCCTCCTGGCTCGTCCGACCGCCGCCACCGGCGGCCGTGGGCTCGTCGTCCAGGCGCAGGGTCAGCGAGATCCGCTTGCGGGGTACGTCCACGTCGAGCACCCTGACCTTGACCACGTCGCCGGACTTGACCACCTCGCGGGGGTCCTTCACGAAGGTCCGGGACATCGCCGACACGTGCACCAGACCGTCCTGGTGGACCCCGACGTCGACGAACGCGCCGAAGGCGGCCACGTTGGTGACCACACCCTCCAGCACCATGCCCGGCGTCAGGTCACCGATCTTCTCCACGCCTTCGACGAAGGTGGCGGTGCGGAACTCCGGTCGCGGGTCGCGGCCCGGCTTCTCCAACTCGGCGAGGATGTCGGTGACGGTGGGCAGGCCGAACCGGTCGTCGACGAAGTCGGTGGCCCGCAGCCCGCGCAGGATCGCGCTCCGGCCGATCACCGAGCGCAGGTCCTGACCGGTGCTGGCGAGGATGCGCCGCACCACCGGGTACGCCTCGGGGTGCACGCTGGAGGAGTCCAGCGGGTCGTCGCCGTCGGGGATGCGCAGGAAGCCGGCGCACTGCTCGAACGCCTTCGGCCCGAGCCGGGCCACCTTCTTCAGCTCGGTCCGCGAGCGGAACGGCCCGTTGGCGTCCCGGTGCAGCACGATGTTCTCGGCCAGCCCGGCCCCGATCCCGGAGACCCGGGTCAGCAGCGGCGCGGACGCGGTGTTGACGTCCACGCCGACCGCGTTGACGCAGTCCTCCACGACCGCGTCCAGCGACCGGGACAGCTTCACCTCGGACAGGTCGTGCTGGTACTGCCCGACGCCGATCGAGCGTGGGTCGATCTTGACCAGCTCGGCGAGCGGGTCCTGGAGGCGGCGGGCGATGGAGACCGCGCCGCGCAGCGACACGTCCATCCCCGGCAGCTCCTGTGAGGCGTACGCGGACGCGGAGTAGACCGACGCGCCGGCCTCGGAGACCATCACCTTGGTCAGGTTGAGCTGCGGGTGCCGCTTGATCAGGTCGCCGGCCAGCTTGTCGGTCTCCCGCGAGGCGGTGCCGTTGCCGATCGCGACCAGCTCCACCCCGTGCGCCCCGGCCAGCCGGGCCAGGGTCTCGATCGACGCGTCCCACTGTCGACGTGGCTCGTGCGGGTAGATCGTGTCGGTGGCGAGCACCTTGCCGGTGGCGTCCACCACTGCCACCTTCACCCCGGTGCGCAGGCCCGGGTCCAGTCCCATCGTGGGCCGGGTGCCGGCCGGCGCGGCAAGCAGCAGGTCACGCAGGTTGGTGGCGAAGACCCGTACGGCCTCCTCCTCGGCCGCCTGCCACAGCCGCATCCGCAGGTCGGCCCCGAGGTGGATGAGGATCCGGGTACGCCACGCCCAGCGGACCGTGTCGGCCAGCCAGCGGTCGGCCGGGCGGCCGGCGTCGGACACCCCGAACCGACCGGCGATCACCGCCTCGTACCGGCTCGGGCCCGTCGGCACGGCGTCCGCCTCGCCGGCCTCCTCGGGTTCCATGGTCAGGTCGAGCACGCCCTCCTTCTCGCCCCGCAACATCGCCAGGATCCGGTGCGAGGGCAGCTTCGGGTACGGCTCGGAGAAGTCGAAGTAGTCGGAGAACTTGGCGCCGGCCGTCTCCTGACCCTCGCGTACCCGCGACACCAGACGGCCCCGCGACCACATCTGCTCGCGCAGCGTGCCGATCAGGTCGGCGTCCTCGGCGAAGGTCTCGATGAGGATCGCCCGCGCGCCCTCCAGCGCGGCGGCGGCGTCGGCGACACCCTTGTCCGCGTCGACGAACCCGGCGGCCGTGGCTCGCGGATCCTGGCTCGGGTCGGCCAGCAGCGTCTCGGCCAGCGGCGCCAACCCGGCCTCGCGGGCGATCTGCGCCCGGGTCCGCCGCTTCGGCTTGTACGGCAGGTAGATGTCCTCCAGCCGCGACTTCGAGTCGGCGGCCATGATCTGGGCTTCCAGGGCCTCGTCCAGCTTGCCCTGGCCGCGGATCGACTCCAGCACGGCGGCCCGCCGCTCGTCCAGCTCCCGCAGGTAGCGCAGCCGCTCCTCCAGGGTGCGCAGCTGGGTGTCGTCGAGCAGGCCGGTGGCCTCCTTGCGGTAGCGGGCGATGAACGGCACTGTGGCGCCGCCGTCGAGCAGCTCCACGGCCGCCCGCACCTGACGCTCGGCCACGCCGAGCTCGTCGGCGATCCGCTGATGAACAGACTGGGTCACGATCTCGATCCGCCTTCGGGAGTGGGTACCGCCTGCATTGTGCCGGGCGCCCCCGGCCGCTGTCGCCGCGCCCGGCCGGGTACACCGTCTCGCCCACCGCGCCCGTCCGGGTTGATCCGTCGACAACCCCCGCCGGGCCTGCGCTAGCGTGGCGATCATGGAATCACCTGCGGAGCCGCGCGCCCGGCGGCTCTTCGGCGGCAGCGCCCGGGCCCTCGGCGACCTCACGGCCAACCCGTTCCGCGCCGACCGGGACCGGATCGTCGGCTCGCCGTTCTTCGCCCGGCTCGGCGGGGTCACCCAGGTGATCAGCCCGGTCGGTTCCGGGTTGCTGGTGCACAACCGGCTCACGCACAGCCTGAAGGTCGCCCAGGTGGCCCGGGCGATCGCCGAGCGCCTGACGGCCGACGACAGGTGGCGCGGCCTGCTGGACAAGCTCGGCGGCTGCGACCCCGACGTGGTGGAGGCCGCGGCGCTCGCCCACGACCTCGGCCACCCGCCGTTCGGGCATCTGGGGGAGCGGGTGCTCGACCGGCTGGCCCGCCAGCGCCTCGGCCTCGCCGACGGGTTCGAGGGCAACGCCCAGTCGTACCGGATCGTCACGAGCACCGAGATCCGGGGCGCGGCCACCACCGGGTTGGACCTGACCGCCGCGGTCCGCGCGGCGATGCTGAAGTACCCGTGGACGCGGCTGGACTACCCCGACCCGCACCCGCGCCTGCTGGACCCGCCGCCCCGCGGCGCCACCCCGCCGCCGGACGACCCGGAGAGCGGCTCGTTGAAGTTCGGGGCGTACCGGACCGAGCTGGACGACCTGCGGCAGGCTCGGGAGCCGTTCGCCGGCCGCATCCCGGACTGGCAGCAGACCGTGGAGGCGTCCGTCATGGACACCGCCGACGACATCGCGTACGCCATCCACGACGTGGAGGACTTCTACCGGGTCGGTGTGCTCCAGCAGGGTGCGGTGTCGGCCGAGCTGATGGCCTGGCAGCGCGAGAGCGGGCACTTCCGGGCGATCACC
The DNA here is from genome assembly GCF_040675595.1 of Micromonospora sp. NPDC049580. Taxonomy (NCBI): domain Bacteria; kingdom Bacillati; phylum Actinomycetota; class Actinomycetes; order Micromonosporales; family Micromonosporaceae; genus Micromonospora; species Micromonospora sp. NPDC049580. The sequence continues at coordinate 5,491 of NZ_JBFAPG010000241.1, read as the reverse complement.
GACGCCGCGCTGGCCACCGCCTCCCGGCGGCCCGGCGCCGCCATCGAGCGGCTGCGCCGGCAGCTGCACCGCAAGGACGCCTGGATCGCCGACGACGACGCGTTCGCCGCCGCCGTCGAGCACGTCCGCGAGGAGTTGGTGGACGGGCTGCTGGCGATGCCGTTCGACGGCTCGATCGAGGCGGAGCAGTACGTGTCGCGGTTCTCCGCCCGCTGGTCCACCCGTTTCGTCGAGGCGATCACGGTGACCGACCAGCCGTCGGTGCGCTCCGGGTACGTGCTGCTCGGCTGCGCGCAGTGGCACGAGGTGCAGGTGCTCAAGTTCGTCCACCACCGGTTCGTGCTGGCCCGCCCCGATCTGGCCCTGCACCAGCGTGGTCAGGCCCGGCTGCTGGGCACCCTCGTCGAGGCGCTGTGGGAGTGGCTGCTCGACCCGGAGGAGGAGTCCCGGCTGCCCCGTCGGCTGCACGACCTGGTCGAGCTGGCCGAGGCGGAGCTGCACCCGCGTACGCCGCACCGGATCGGCCGCGCCCGGGGCCGCGCCATCGTGGACTTCGTCGCGCAGCTCACCGACGGCCAGGCGGTCGCGATGCTGGACGCGCTCTCCGGCCGCTCCGGCGCGCTCTGGACCGACGCCTTCGTGCTCTGACCCGACCGTCAGGCCGGGCCCGCGCTGGCCTGACGATGTCAGGCCGGGCCCGCGCTGGCCTGACGATGTCAGGCTGTGCCTGCGCTGGCCTGACGACGTCAGGCGACGGACTGCCACCACCCGTCGACGGCGGGCGGGTCGTCGACGACCACCCGCTCGCCGGGGCGGGGCACGGCCAGCCGGACGTCGCGGGCCTTCGCCTCGGCCCACAGCCGGTTCACCGGCTCGGACCAGTCGTGCAGGGCCAGGTTGAACGTCGCCCAGTGCACCGGGATGAACAGCCCGCCGCGCAGGTCCAGGTGGGCGTCGACCGCCTCCTCCGGGAACATGTGGATGGTCGGCCACGCCCGGTCGTACGCGCCGATCTGCATCAGCGTCACGTCGAACGGCCCGTGTTCCGCGCCGATCGCCGCGTACCCGGCGAAGTAGCCGGAGTCGCCGGTGTAGAAGACCTTGCGTCGGGTCCCGGCGACCACCCAGGAACTCCAGAGTGTGCCGTCGCGACGCAGCCCTCGGCCGGAGAAGTGCTGGGCGGCGGTGGCGGTGATCTCCAACCCGTCGACCCGGTGCGACTCGGACCAGTCCAGCTCGATGATCCGCTCGGCGGGCACACCCCACCGGTCCAGGTGGGCGCCCACCCCGAGCGGCACCACGAACGGTGCCGACTGCCCGGCCACCAGCGCCCGCACGGTGGGCATGTCCAGGTGGTCGTAGTGGTCGTGGGAGATCAGGATGGCGTCCAGCGGGGGAAGCTCGTCCAGGCGTACCGGCGGCTCGTGCAGCCGGCGCGGCCCGACCAGCCCGGACGGCGAGCAGCGGTCACTCCACACCGGGTCGAGCAGGACCCGCCGACCCTCGATCTCGATGAGCGCCGAGGCGTGGCCGTACCAGACGATGTTCAGCTCGTCGGCGGTGTCGGCGGTGTCGGCGGCCGGCGACGCGCTGGGGCGCGACAGCGGCACGGGTGCGGTGGGCCGCCGCTTCTGCTTTCCGAAGATCAGCTCCCGGACCAGGTTGCGACCCGGCTCGGCGACCATCGTGCGGGTGTCGGCCTGGTTGTGGAAGGTCCCGTCGCGAAACTGTGGCGAGCGGGCCGCCCGTTCGGCGCGGGCGCCGGCGAGCCGGCCGCCGAGCGCCGCGGGCACGTCCCGGGCCACCCAGGCCAGGCCGGCGAGCGCGGCCAGCCCTGCCGTTCCCCGCATCCGTCGCCCGAGCGACCGTTGCCCGTTCGTGCGTTCCGCTGGCGCCATCGCCGTCCCTCCGCCGTGTCCCGCACTACACGGTAGTTCCCCCGGGCGGTTCCCGCCCCGGCGGTCGCCCGCACCGGGCCGGTCGTCACCCGACGACCGACCCGGCAGCGGGATCAGCCGCCGTTGCTGGGTCGGCGGGCGGTCGTCCGGTACGCCGTGCCGGTGCCGCCGAGACGGTCCACCGCCGCCAGGAACTTCGGACCCATGGCGGCCCGGGCCTGCACCGCCGGGTGGGTCGCGCCGAAGTTGTCCGGGTCGGCCTGCCCGTCGGCGAAGAGCGCGTAGGTCAGCACCGCCGCGCCGGACCGGTCGAAGATCACCCCGGCCTCGTGCCGGGCGTCGGCGAACCAGCCCGCCTTGGTGGCGATCCGGGCCCGCTCGTCCGACGACATGGTGCGCCGGATGCCGTCGGTGAAGGCCACCGGGGAGCGCAGCAACCCGAGCAGGTACGCCGTCGAGGCCGGCGACAGCAGCGTGCCGGCGACCAGGGCGCGCAGCAGGTCGTGGGTCTCCCGGGGGGTGCTGGTGCCGAGGAAGAACCGGTTCGGGTTGGCCACCGGCTCGACCTGGGTGGTCGGGAAACCCTTGCCCACCAGGATCGAGTTGATCTCGGCGGCAGGGGCGACCAGCCCGCACAACCGCACCGCCGTGTCGTCGGAGACGGTCAGCAGGTTGGCCAGCACGTGCCCGATGGTCACGCTGCTGGGGTACACGCCGTCCAGGCTGAAGATGCCATCGCCACCCGGCACCACGATCGAGGCGGTCACCTCGACCCGCTGGTCCAGCGCCAGCAGCCCGCGGTCCACCTTGTCCAACACCGCCGTGGCCACCGCGATCTTGTTGACGCTGTACGCCTCGATCCGCCGGTCCGCGTCCGCCGTCACCGCGACGACCGGCGGGCCCGCCGGGTCGGCCACACTGACGTACGCCTGCCAGTTGCCACCGGCCTCGGTGCTGTACCGGGTGAAGGCGGCGGCGACCCGGTTGGCAGCCCGGGCCGGGGTGGTCGGTGCCGCCTCGGTGCTCTCAGCGGCGCTGGCCGGAGCGGCCGCGCCGAGCACCGTACCGGCAGTGGCCACTGTGCCCAGTCCGAGTGCCGTCCTGCGGTCCAGTCGGAGGGTCAATCGTCTCTCCCATCGTGGGGCGCCGGAGCGCTTGCCGGCCCACCACCCTAGGCGAGTTGATCGACGCACGATGCCCCCAGAGAAGTCCCGAACGATCCCGAACAGGTCAGCCGTGCCGTCGGCGCAGCACGGCGCCGACCACGTCGGCGGCCGCCCCGCGGAGCCGCGCGGCCGGCCCGCGAAGCTGCACTGCCGGGCCGGACCTGGCGCGGACGAACTGCCGCAGGTCGGGCAGGTGGCCGCCGCGGACCGACTCGCCGGCCGGGTTCGGGGCGAAGACCGTGCCGTCGTGCGCCGGGACCGGCCGCCCGCTCAGGCCGGCCAGCCGCATCAACGGCCCGACCAGCACGTCGTAGACGCCCGGCAGCACCGTGAAACCAGCCCGCAGCACCACGTTCAGCCGGCCCACCGACACCTCCCGACGGGGACGGTCCACACAGTCGACGATGGCCCGGGCCACCCGCTGCGGCCCGGCGACCGGCGGTGGGGGCCGGCCGACCCGACCGAGGTAGTTGGCCGCCTGCTGGTACACCGGAGTGTCCACACTGCCCGGATTGACCAGGCACAGCCGGATCCCCGGGCTGTCCCGCAGCTCCTGCTGGATCGTCCGGGCCAACCCCTGCAACCCCCACTTGCTGGTCACGTAGGCGCTCATGTACGGAGCGGTGATGTGCCCGAGCACCGACCCGGTGAGGATCAGCGTGCCGGCGCCGGTGGCCCGGAAGTGCCGCAGCGCCACCCGGGCCGCACCCGCGGCGGCCAGCAGATCGGTCCGCACCACCTGCTCGAACACCCGCTCCGGCACCTCGTCGAAGCGCCCGTAGGCCATCACCGCCGCGGTGTGCACCCAGACGTCGATGCGGCCGAACCGCTCGATCGCCGCCTCCGCCAGCGCCTCCAGCGCACCCGCCTCGGTGACGTCCGTCGGTACGGTCAGAACCTCGACGTCGGCGCACTCCTCGCGTACCTCGGCAAGGGTCTGCGGCGCGCGGGCCGCGAGCACCAGGCGGTCGCCGCGCTCGGCGAACGCCCGGGCCGTCGCCCGGCCGATCCCGCTGGTCGCGCCCGCGACCACCACCACCCGGCTCATGGTGCGAGCACGACCTTGATGCAGCCGTCCTCCTTCTTCTGAAACATGTCGTACGCCCGGGGCGCCTCGCTCAGCGGCAGCCGGTGGGTGCGCAGGTCCTCCACGCCCAGGGGGTCGTCGTCGCCGGAGAGCAGCGGCAGGATCTCGTCGGTCCACCGGCGGACATGGCACTGCCCCATGCGCAACTGGATGCCCCGGTCGAACATCTCCATCATCGGCATCGGGTCGGCCTCGCCGCCGTAGACGCCGGAGAGCGACACGGTGCCGCCGCGACGGACCGCCTTCACGGCGGCGTGCAGGACGGCGAGCCGGTCCGTGCCGACCCGGTCGGTCATCGTCTGGGCGAGCTTGTCCGGCAGCAGCCCGACGGCCGCGTGGGCCAGCTTGCCGACCGGCGAGCCGTGCGCCTCCATGCCGACCGCGTCGATGACGGCGTCCGGCCCGCGCCCGTCGACCAGGTCGATCAGCGCGCCCGGCACGTCGGACAACTCGCGGACGTCGAGCACCTCGATCCCGTGCCGGCGAGCCAGCTCCAACCGCTCGGGCACCAGGTCCAGTCCGATGACCCGGCCGGCGCCGAGGTGACGGCCGATCCGGGCGCAGAACTGGCCGACCGGCCCCAGCCCGAAGACGGCAAGCGTGCCGCCCGGTGGCGTGTCCGCGTACCTCACCGCCTGCCAGGCCGTGGGCAGGATGTCGGAGAGGTAGAGGTACCGCTCGTCGGCGCCGCTCTGCGGGATGACGATCGGTCCGAAGTGGGCCTGCGGAACGCGCAGGTACTCGGCCTGCCCGCCGGGCACCGAACCGTAGAGGGAGGTGTAGCCGAACAGCGCCGCGCCCTTGCCCTCGCTGGTCACCTGGGTCGTCTCACACTGGGCGTAGAGCTGGCGGCGGCACATCCAGCAGCTGCCGCAGGAGATGTTGAACGGCACCACCACCCGGTCGCCGGGCTTGAGCCCGGTCACCTCCGACCCGACCTCCTCGACGATGCCCATCGGCTCGTGACCCAGGACGTCGCCGGGCTTCAGGTACGGCCCCAGCACCTCGTACAGGTGCAGGTCGGAGCCGCAGATCGCCGTAGACGTGATCTTGACGATGGCATCGGTCGGCTCCTCGATCCGGGGATCCGGCACCTCCTCGACCCGTACGTCCCGCTTGCCGTGCCAGGTCAACGCCTTCATGTCCGGCTGCCCTCCCTCGGTCCTGCCTGACTGCTACCCGGGGGAGGACGGTTGAACCGGCTGCGACCGACGGCCGTGTCGGTGCTTTCGGCTGGCGTTGGCTGGCGTTGGCTGGCTTGCTGGCTTGGCGGGCTTGGTGGTGGTTGCGGTTGGGGCTGGGGGCGACCGTGCCCGGCTCCGGGCGGTCAGGCTTGATCC
>NZ_JBFAPG010000240.1:0-9217 GCF_040675595.1 Micromonospora sp. NPDC049580 | reverse complement strand
CGTGCGGCCCCCGCCCCCCCGCGCGCCGGGGGCCGGGCGGCGGTATCAGCGCGCCGGGGGGGCCGGGCACGCCCGCGCCCGCCGACGGTGTGGCGCCGGCCGGCGGCAGTGCCCGGGGTACGTCCGGGTGCCACTGGACCTCCAGCACCGTCGTCCCGCTGCACAACCGGATCCGGCGCACCGGACCGGGGAGTTCGGCGAGCAGGTGTTGCGCCTGTCGACGCAGCCCGACCAGCACCTCCTCGCCGTCCGCGTCGGTCCTCGGGTGCCCGTCCGCCGGCTGACGTCCGTCCGGGCGGACACCGTCGCGGGCGTCGGCCGGCTCGGGGCCGCTCTGCGCCGCGCTCGGGCTCTCGGCGTCGGCGCGGCCCTCGGCGTCGGTTCGGCCGTCCACGTCGGGTCGGCCGTTCGGGCCGTCCACTGTGGAGAGCGTGGGCGCGGCGGTCATCGGGCACCCGCCCGGGCACCGGCGCGAGGGGCGCCGAACCGGCGGAACCGCTGCCGCCGCAGGCGGACCAGCATGGCGGGCGGCACGTCCAGCAGCGGCAGCAGGTTCGCCAGCAGCGCGGCGCGCAGCCGTCGGGCGGTCTCCGCGGGGTCGTCGTGGGCGGCCGTCGCCGGTTCGGGGACGATCTCGTCGACGACGCCGAGGCGACACAGGTCGGGTGCGGTCAGCCGGAGCGCGCGGGCGGCCTGCGGCGCGGCGGAGCGGTCCGGCCAGAGGATGGCGGCGCAGCCCTCCGGGCTGATCACCGAATAGACGGCGTGTTGGAGCATCAGCACCCGGTCGGCGACGGCGAGGGCCAGCGCGCCACCGCTGCCGCCCTCACCGGTGATCACCGCGAGGACGGGGGTGGGCAGGACGGTGAGGGTGAGGATGTTCTCCGCGATGGCGGCCGCCTGGCCCTGCTCCTCGGCGCTGATTCCCGGGTCGGCGCCGGGGGTGTCGACGAGAGTGACCACCGGCAGGCCGAGGCGGGCGGCGAGACGCATCAGTCGCAGCGCCTTGCGGTGCCCGGCGGGGCTGGCCATCCCGAAGTTGCGGGCGACCAGGTCGGCGGTGGTGTGTCCCTTCTGGTGGCCGATGACCATGACGTGCCGGCCGGCCAGCCGGGCGACACCGCCGACGATGGCGGGGCAGTCCCCGCCGAGCCGGTCGCCGTGCAGCTCGACGAACCCGTCGAAGACCGAGTCGAGATAGTCCAGGGTGGTGGGTCGGCCCGGGTGACGGGCCGTGCGCACGGTGTCCCACGCGTCGCGTACCGCAGGTGTCGGGCCGTCGTCGGCCGGCCGCTCCCCGACCGGGCGGTGGCCGTCGGCCTCCGCCGGCGGGACCGTCGGGGCCGCGCCGGCCAGGCGCTCGTGGTGTCGCGCCGGCTCCTGACGGGGTACGGGCGCACGCGCCGGACGGCCGGCGCGGGCCGCGGCCAGCAACGCCGCCAGTCGACCCCGCAGCGACCGGCGTTGCACCACCATGTCCACCTGACCGTGGCGCAGCAGAAAGTCGGCGGTCTGGAAGCCCTCCGGCAGCGCCCGGCCGGTGACCTGGCGGATCACCCGTGGTCCGGCGAAACCCATCCGGGCGCCACTCTCGGCGAGCACCAGGTCGGTGTTGGTGGCGAACGACGCCGCCACCCCTCCGTAGGTCGGGTCGGTGAGCACGCTGACGGTGAGCAGACCCGCCTCGCGCAGCGCGGCGATGGCCTGGCTGACCGTGGCCATCTGCATCAGCGACAGGGCGCCCTCCTGCATCCGTGCCCCACCGGACGCGGTGACCAGGATGAGCGGCACGCGGTCGTCCAGCGCCCGCTCGGCGGTTCGGGTGATGAGCTCACCCACCGCGCAGCCGAGGCTGCCGCCGAGGAAGCGGAAGTCCATCACGGCCAGAGCGGTCGGCTGTCCGCCGATGGTGGCGGTCCCGCAGAGGACCGCCTCGGCCAGGCCCGTGCTGGCCCGCGCGGCGCTGAGCCGGTGCGGGTACGGCAGCACGTCGACGAAGTCGAGCGGGTCCGCCTCGGGCAGCCGGTCGGGCAGGAGGCGCAGGGACCCCGGGTCCACGAGCTGCCGCAGGCGTTCCGGGGCGCCGAGCCGGGTGTGCTCACCGCACTCCGGGCAGACGTCCAGGTTGCGTCGCAGCCGCTTGCGGTAGAGCAGACTCGCACAGCCGGCGCAGCGGGACCAGAGTTGCTCCGCGTGCCCGGCGGGGGCGGTCACGAACGCCCCCCGGCGTCCGGGGCGTCGAACCGGTAGAAGCAGTGCGCCATCGCGTCGCGCGGCGAGCGCCAGGTCGGCAGGTACGGCGAGACGTACGGCCGCAGGCGGTCGCTGACCCGGACGAACTCGGGGTGACCACGGGCGGCCTCCACCGCCTCCTGCGCCGGATGCTCGGTGTCGAGCAGGTGCACGTAGAGGTCGTGCAGTCGGTACAGCGAGCGGTGCCGGACGCCGACCAGGCGCGGCAGCTCGGTCGCGTCCGACTCGGCGAAGATGTCGGCGACCTGTTCCTCGGCGGTCGGTACGACCTTCGCGACGATCAGCGATCGGTCCATGGCTGGGCCTCCCCCCAACGGCGTCCGGGCCGGCCGGTGAACCTCCGGACGTGCTGGACGACTGCCGCCACGATGCGGCAGTCGTCGTCACGGCGGCGTCACCGCGGCGGACCGACCGGCAGCGCTGCACGGTGACGCTGCGTTGACGCAACCTGTGTATGAGCTATGCGTCCCATGTGTGCGGCCCCGACCCGAGAGATCGATGTTCTAGCAGTTCAGAACGGATCTCACGGTTGAGCACGGCTGAGGGAAGGCCAACATCGGCGTTGACTCACCGTGACCACTATTGATAATCTTCACGGTGGTCAACCCGGCGGCTCCGGCGGGCGATGCCGCGCCTTCACAGCCGTGGTCGCATTCCGTCGACGGGGTCGACGGCGGCGAGGTGGCAGCCGATCCGGGACACAGCAGACAGTCGGGACGAGCGTTCCGCAGGGGGTGCCGCCGTGGCCGCTGAGCCGTCCGTGCCGACCGCCGCAGGTCCCGACGAGGCCGACCTCGCACTGCACCTGCTCGGCGGTTTCCGGCTCCTGCGCGCCACCGCGCACATCGTGGTGCCGCGCGGTCTGCAACGGGTGATCGCGCTGATCGGGCTGCGTCCCGGCGCGACCCGCAGCCAGCTGGCCGGGCTGCTCTGGCCCGACGTGTCGGAGGACCGGGCGCTGTCGTCGCTGCGTACCGCGCTGTGGCGGCTGCGGCAGGATCCGTGCTGCCCGATGGTCGTGGCCGGCGACACGGTCCGACTGGCACCGGCGGTACGGGTCGACGTGGACGACCTCGTGCAGACGGCCGCGCGCGTCCGCAACGGTGACGACCCGCGGACCACCGCCGGGGCGCTCGCCGCCGGCCGGCACGACCTGCTGCCCGGCTGGTACGACGACTGGGTGCTGCTGGACCGGGAACGGCTGCGACAACTGCGCCTGCACATGCTGGAGCAGGTGGCCGCGCAGCACCTCGCGGCGGGGCGGCACGGCGAGGCGCTGGATGCCGCGTTGGAGGCGATGGCCGCCGAGCCGCTGCGCGAGACGCCACACCGGCTGGTGGTGCGCATCCATCTCGCCGAGGGCAACGCCTTCGAGGCCGTGCACGCCTTCTACGTCTACCGTGACCTGTTGCGCCGGGAGCTACGCCTGGAGCCCAGCCCGGCGATGAGCGCCCTGCTCGACGACACGCTCGCCCCGATCCGGGCGGCCACCCGCCCGGCGGCCGTCGGCCGGGAGCCCGCCGCCCGGCCGTCATCGGCCGGGTGACGCACGTGACGGTGACGTGACACACCCTGCGGCACGGTGGGCGCAACGAGCACGTGACCACCGGCCCACGGGCCGGGATCGGCCACCGGCGGAAGGGTTCCTATGAGTCGTCTACTGATCGTCAACCGGATCATCCCGGGCGCGGAGGAGCGGGTCGCCCAGATCTTCGCCGAGTCCGACGCCACCGAACTGCCCGGTCTGACCGGCGTCACGCACCGGTCCCTGTACTGCCTGCACGACGTGTTCGTGCACCTCATCGAGACCTCGGACGTCGACCCGGGCGCCCTCGCCGCCGCCCGCAACCACCCGCTCTTCCAGCAGGTCAACGAGCGACTCGCCGCCCACACCTCGCCGTACCTGTCGACCTGGCGCTCCCCCCAGGACGCCATCGCCGACTGCTTCTACCGCTGGGACGCGGCCGACGTGGCGGCGCCCCACCCGGCCGGCTGACAGGTCCAGCGCCCCGCCGCACGTCCTGATCATCGGCGCCGGCACCGGCGGGCTGCGCCTCGCGCACGGGCTGCGTCGCGCCGGGATCAGCGTCGCCGTCTACGAACGGCACCACCACAGCGCCGAAGGGCTGCTCGGTTACCGGGTGGGCATCGGCCCCACCGGCAGCCGGGCGCTGCGCGAGTGCCTGCCGCCGAAGCTGTCGCCACGTTCCTGGCCACCTGCGCCCGGCCGCCGAGCTACTTCAACGTCGTCACCCAACGGCTGCGCCAGACCGCCTCGTGCGAGTTGCGGCCGGCCGTCGACCCGGTGCGCACCGAACACTCGGTGGCCCGGATGGTGCTGCGCCAGGTGTTGCTGACCGACCTGGGCGACGTGGTGCGTTTCGACAAGACCTTCGTCCGGTACGAGCAGCACGACGACGGCACGGTCACCGCGTACTTCGCCGACGGGACCAGCGCCATCGGCGACCTGCTGGTGGCGGCGGATGGCACACACTCGGCGGTACGCCACCAGTACCTGCCACACGCGGTCACCCGCGACGCCGGCACCATCAACATCCCCACCCGCATTCCGCTGACCGCGCAGACCCGCGACCTCGTACCCGAGCGGGTCCGCAAGGGCATCTCGCTGATCTTCGGCGTGGTGGGCCGACTCGCGTTGCTCGCCGCGGGCGGCTACTTCGGAGTGACCAGTCGGGTGCCCCCGCTGCGGCGCCGCTTCGTCGACGACTTCCACACCTACGAGGGCGACGAGGACTGAGCGCGGCACCACCGACCCGGGCACGGCGACACGGCGCCGACCCGGGTCGCTGCGTGGGCGGCGGTCACCCCGGGGCCCGGCCCTGGTCGTCGCGCGGAACGCCATCGAACGGCGCACGGGGCCCGCCGGTTCCGTCCTGCCGTGGCTGCGACGCTGCGTCACCCGTCAGGCACCACCCGAGGTGACCGTCCTGACCATCGTGCCGACGACCGGTCCTCTCTGTCATCGGCAAAGCACGTGTGCAAAGCTGCGGCGAGTTTTTCTCGTGACTTTTTCGATGAAATGAGAGGGAGGTTCGCCGTGGAGTGGTCTATCGGACACTCGCTGATAGTGGTACTGGCGTTGTTGCTGGGCCTGGCCGCCGGATGGTTGCTGCGCGGCCGGCAGGACACGCGGGCCAGCGGGCAGGGTCAGTCGATCGTGGACGGTGACCCCGTCGCCGGCCTGGCCGTGATCGACGCTCCGGTGCCGCCGGCCGCCACCGACGAGGCCGCCCCGGCGGCGGCCGTGGACGCTCCCCCGGCCGCGGTCACCGAGGAGCCGACCCCGGTGGACACGGTCAGCGCACCGGCTGCGGTGACCACGCGGGACGACTCCGCCCCGGACGCCGTCGACACGGGCGACATGGCCCTCACCGACGCCCCGCCGCCCGTCCCCGCCACCGAGCGGACCGACGCGGTCGACGAACCGCCCGCGGTCGCGGCGGAACCGGAGCCGGTCGCGGTCGACGAGCAGCCCGCCCCGGCGACGGTGATCGCCCCGCGGCAGCCGATGGACGACAGCATCGACACCCTGCCGTCCGAGGCGTCCCACGCCGAGGCAACCCCGGCGGAGGTCGCGCAGCCGGAGACCAACCCGGCCGAGACCAACCCGGCCGAGACCACCGAGGCCGAGGCCATCCCGGCCGAGACCAGCCCGGCGGAGACCAGCCCGGCCGAGACCACCGAGGCCGAGGTCACGCAGGCCGAGACCACGGACGCCGAGGTCACCCCGGCCGAGGCGACGCCGGCGGTTGCGGCGGGCGCGACCTCGGCGGACGTCGAGGACGCCGAGCCGGTGCGGGCCGCCCCGCCGGTCCGGATGGCCGAGACCACGCCGACGCAGGCGGACACCGAACCGACGGGCCCGGCGGACGACTTCCGCCGGATCCAGGGGGTCGGGCCGAAGATGGCGGCCGCGTTGCAGGCGGCCGGCGTACGCACCTACCGCCAGCTCGGCGAGCTGGACGAGCCGGCGCTGCGCGACCTGATCCGGACCGCCGGTCTACGTGCGGCACCCGCGTTGGCCACCTGGCCCCAGCAGGCGCGGGTGCTGGCCGGTGCCGGTGACCAGGCGACCGCGGTGTTGCCGGGTGGCAGCCAGGGCTGAGAGCCGACAGCGAACCCCCGGGCGCCCGTCTTCCCGACGGTCGGCCCGGGGGTTCCGTCGTTGTGGCGGAGCAGTCGGGGGCCGAGAGCCAGGGCCGTGATCGACCCGATGTCCCGAAAACCGGGCCATCCACCCGCCCGGACACCCCGGCCTCAGGAAAGCCGAGTCGATCAACCGCCTCCCCGGTCGGGGGACGACCAGACGAATCCGGAGTGGCGCGTCCGACCGCTGGCTAGCGTCGGTCGAGGTGGGCCGGATGGCTCGCCGCGTCCACCGGCACCGCAGGAGCAATCGTGCACCTCTCCGCGCCGGAGCCCGGGCACCGCAAGAGCCGACCGCCGGTGCGCGACCCGGATGCCCCCCGCCGGGTGACGCTGCTCGAACTCTTCTTCGACCTGGTGTACGTGGTCGCGCTCGCCCTCATCTCGCGGGGCATGGTCAACCAGCTCGACTGGCATCGGGCCGGTCAGTCGTTGATCCTGCTGGCCGCCGTCTGGTGGACGTGGGCGATCACCACCCTCGTCACCGACTTGTACGACCCGGACCGCACCGAGATCAAGCTGCTGATCAGCGCCGTGATGTTCGGCGCCCTGTTGATGACCACCGCGATCCCGGAGGCGTTCGGCGCACGGGGAATCGTCTTCGCCGCCACGTACGTGGCCATCCACCTCGGGCGCGGGCTGTTCCTGGTGCCGGCCGTGCGCCGGGAACCGCAGACCCAGCGCAGGGCCGTGCGCATCTTCGTCTGGTTCGCCGTGTCGGCGATCCCCTGGATCATCGGCGGCTTCGTCAGCGGCGACGCCCGGCTGGCGTGCTGGGCCATCGCGCTCGCCATCGACTACGGCGGCTTCCGGCTCGCGTACCCGGTGCCCGGGTTGGGGGTGGTGCCGGAGCCGCAGCGCAACGTCACGGCCGAGCACCTCTCCGAGCGGTACCAGCAGTTCTTCATCATCGCCCTCGGCGACGCCATCCTGACGATCGGCACCATGTTCAACCTGGCCCACTCCGCGGCGCAGAACATCGCGTCGTTCGCCGTGGCGTTCGCGACCACCCTGCTGCTCTGGCGGATCTACGTCCACAAGTCCGGCCAGCTGCTGCCGACGGCGATCAAGATGTCCGGGGCGCCGGGCAAGTTCCTGTTCACCGCGCCGTACACCCACCTGCTGATGATCTCCGGAGTGGTGGTCACGGCCTCCGGGTTCGACCTGGTGCTGCACGACGACCCCGGCCGTACGCCGCCGGCCTGGGTGGCGGTGATCCTCGGCGGCCCGGCGCTGTTCCTGGTCGGCCGGTCCTCATTCGAGTACGAGGTGTTCAGCCGGGTGTCGCCGTCGAGGGCCGGCGGCCTCCTGGCGCTGCTGACGATCGCGCCGGCGGCGATGTACCTGCCGCCGCTGTGCGCCTCCCTCGGCGCCCTGCTGGTGTTGGCCGGCGTCGCGTACGCCGACTATCGCCGCAGTCGCGGCAAACCGCCGGAGTCCCCCGCCCCGCCGCACTGACCCCCCGCACCGGCCAGCACCGGCAGGCCGATCCGGTGGTGGCTCACACCAGCGCTTCCGCGTACCCCCGGACCTGCAACCGTCGCCCGGCGGTGTTGCCGAGGCGCACCTGAAGGCCCAGCGGAGCGGCGGCCCGGCGTACGTCGTCCAGGTGCAGCGAACCGTGCCGGTCCACGGTCAGTACCGGCGGCTCCTCCAGCTCGCACTCCGGCGCGTGGAAGGAGAGCAGGGTCACCGAGGTGGTGAGGTAGCCGGGGTAGGCGGCGCGAGCGGCCGCCTCGTCCGGGTGGGCGAGCACCACCAGGTCGTTGAGGTGGGCGAAGTCGGCGGCGAGCGCGCCGGCCTTCCAGTGCGCCGGCTCCTCGACCATCCCGGTGTGGTGTCGGGACCGGTTCGCCGACGTGATGTAGAGGTGATCGGTGCCGGTCTCGGCGAGCGCCCGCTCGAAGAACGTGTTGGACGGGCAGGTGAGACCGGGAGCGATGACCTGGGTGGTACGCAGGCCGTGGTCGAGCTGGGTGAGGTGTTCGGGCAGCCGGTCGGCGGCGGGGCCCCGGAATCCGAACGGCCCGGTGCCGTAGAGGGCGTCCATCAGCGCCCGCACCCGGCCGATCGGCAACCGGGGCGAGATCCGGGACCAGTCGAACATTCCCGGGATCCGTCCGATGGCGGTGGTGATGCTGCCGACCTGGTGGACCGGGCGGCCCTTGGCCAGGTTGACCCGGCGGACGGTGGTCGCGTCCGGCCGGGTGACGATCGCGTAGAAGTTGGCGAACGCCGCCGCGACGACCGCGCCGCCGGCGAGCGCGCGGGCCGCGACCGCGACGTCCTCGGGGCGGTCGATGGACAGAAATGGGGTCGGCGCGTTCATGGGTCCTCCTCGGCGGGGCCGTGAGGCAGTTCTACGTCCGGTCGCCCGTACCGCGGCCGGGTCGGTCGGCGATCCGATAGCCGACCGTCGGGACGCGATGCGGGCGGCCGATGCCGACGCGGTACCGACGGCGGACGGCATCGGCCGGACGGAGGATCCGGCGTAGGTGCCGGACGCCCACCGTTAGCCGCGCGACCCAATTGGGTACAACGCCTGCACCTCAGATCCACCACATTCCTTCAGGAGGCAGCGATGCGCGGCACCTCGATACTCGGAGTCATCGTCGTGATCTGGCTGGTGATCGGCGCCATCGCCGGCGGTCAGCGGGGCTACTACAGCGGCGACGACACCAACTGCGCCGAGGCCGGCACGATCCTGGTCACGATCGTGGCCGGACCGCTCAACTACATCGGGGCCAACCCCAAGGTCGACTGCAAGCTGCCCGAGCCGTCCAAGTAGGACGAACAC
>NZ_JBFAPG010000239.1:0-9227 GCF_040675595.1 Micromonospora sp. NPDC049580 | reverse complement strand
GCCGCCGTCCAGGCCGGCGCGAGCGCGGCCAGCACCCCGGCCAGCACCGCGACCCCGCCGAGCACGACCAGGGCCGAGGGCCAGCAGCGGTACCCGCCGAAGCGGGCGCCGAAGACGTACTGCTCCATGAGTGGACGACCGGCGAACGCCGCGCCGACACCGAGCAGCAACCCCGCCGCGGCGCCCAGCACGCCCAGCACCACCCCGTCGGCGAGCACGACCCGACGCAGTTGGGCCGCGTCCCCGCCGGCCACGGCAACCAGCGCCAGGTCCCGGCGCCGACGGCGGACCCCCACGGCGAACGCCGGTCCGACCAGCAGCACGACCTCCAGCAACCCCAGGCCGGCGATCAGCACGCCGGTGCTCAGGTCGGTGGTGTCCGCGTAGCCGATCCAGCTGCGGGACGACGTCGCCGAGGCGGGTAGGTGGCGCGGCGCGACCACCACCCCGTGGTCGTTGAGCCGCGACACCATCGCCGCGTCGACGACGCCGGGCACGTCGACCAGCCAGCGGCTCTCCGTCTGCGGATCGGCCCGCCCGACGGCCGCCGGGTGCAGCGCCATCACCGGGCCGAGGTCGTCGGGAAACTCGACAACCCCGACCACCGTGTACGTCCTCGCCCGGTCGGCGGTGGCCACGGCGTCGCCCAGGCGTACGTCCAGGCGGCGCAGCGCCGCCGGGCTCACCGCGACCTCGCCGGGCTGCTGCGGCGCCCGCCCCGACCGGAACCGCACCAGACTCCGGGCCAGCGGGTCGGCGAGGTCGAGAACCCGCCCCTGCAGGGTCTCGTCGCCTCTCGGGCCCCGCACCGTCACCGGGCCTCCGGCGCGGACCTCGGTGACCCGGCTGCCGGGGCCGAGCAACGCGGTCACCTCGGCGGCGGTGGCCGGGCGGCCGATCGCTGACTGGCTGTCGTCACGGGGATACCAGCTGTCGCCCCACTCGTCCTGGATGACCGGGGTCTCGGCGAACCACCGCAGCTCCGCGTCGGCGACGCCGAGGCGGCGGTCGACACGCTCCTGCGGGGTCAGTTCGGACATGTCGTAGCTCGTGGCGAGGAAGGCCAGCACCAGCACCGGCAGGGCGATCATCGCGAGCACCAGGGCGGTACGCCGACGTGCCCGGCGCGACTCGCGTCGGGCGATCCGCAGCGCCGCCCGCCACGAGCCGGTCAGTTCGGCGAACCTCCGCCGCCCGACGGGCGTGGGCGGTGTCACCGGTCCGACCGCCGGGGGATCGACGCGGCGGCGTGCCAGCGGCGTCCGGCGCAGGGTCAACGGTCGCTGCCGGACAGCAGTTGCTCGACGCTGCCCAGCGGGGCCGTCGTGTCGACCAGCACGCCGTCGCGCAGGAACACCACCCGGTCGGCCCAGCCGGCGTGGCGCGCTTCGTGGGTGACGAGGATGCCGGCGGCGCCCGCGTCGACCCGGCGGCGCAGCAGGTGCAGCACCGCCTCGCCGGTCTGCGAGTCCAGCGCCCCGGTGGGTTCGTCGGCGAGCACCAGGCGCCGCTCGCCGACCAGCGCGCGGGCGATCGCCACCCGCTGCTGCTGACCACCGGAGAGCTGGTCCGGGAAGCGGTCACCCAGCGCCGGCAGGCCCACCTCGGTCAACGCGGCCAGAGCCGCCGCACGGGCCCGCCGGCCGCCGACGCCGTCGAGCTCCAGCGGGAGCGCGACGTTCTCCAACGCGCTCAGGCTGGCCAGCAGGTTGAGCTGCTGGAAGATGTAACCGATGCGGCGGCGGCGCAGCTGGGCCAGCCCGCGGCGATCCAACGCCCCGAGCGGCTGGCCCTCGACCCGGACGTCGCCGCGGGTCGGGCGGTCCAGCCCACCGGCGAGGGCCAGCAGCGTCGACTTGCCCGAACCGGACGGGCCCATCACGGCGACCAGCTCGCCCGGCCGGACGACCAGGCTGACACCGCGCAGCGCGTGCACCGCCGCCGGGCCGGACCCGTGGGTGCGGTGGACGGCGCGCAGCTCCAGCACCGCGTCGTCCGTTCCGCTCACCGTCGCGCCTCCTCGTCGGCCCACCGCGCGCCGTCGGACGCCCCGGCGTCGGGCGGCCGGGTCGGGGGTGGCGTCGGCCCGTTGGGCTGGAGCCGGACCAGACTGGTCTCGCAGTGGTCCAGCCACCGCACCTCAGCTTCGGCCTGGAACACCATCGAGTCCAGCACCAGCCGCCACGGCAGGTCCTCCGGGCGGTCGCTGCCGTACTTCAACCGGGTCAACTCCTGCAACGTGCGCATGGTCGCGCTGCGCTGGGCCTGCACCACCGAGCGGACGTCCACCCCGGGGGTGGTGAGCGCCAGGGCCAGTTTGATCGCCAGCTCGTCGCGGGGGCGGTCGGTGCGGCTGATCGGGGTGGCGAACCACAGCGCGAGGTCCGCCCGGCCGGCGTCGGTGATCTCGTACGGGCGTTGCCCGGCCTCGCTCTCCGGCAGCGGGCGCACCAGACCGTCCCGTTCCAGCCGGGACAGCGTGGTGTAGACCTGCCCGATGTTTAGCGGCCAGGTCGAGCCGGTCGACTCCTCGAACGCGGCGCGCAGCTGGTAGCCGTACATCTGGCCGCGTTCGAGAAGGGCGAGCAGCCCGTGACGGATGGACATGGCAACGGAGTATGCATACCTGGTATGCGCTCCGCAACCGGAGTGGACCGGTTCAGGTCGGGCGGCCGGGAAATGCGACAGTCGCCGGGGTCACCCCTGCGGTCTTGCGCCACCGCGTGGCCCGTACGGCGTACTCGACCAGGGCGGCCAGCGCCTGGTCGCGGTCCGGGCCGGTGGTGGACGCCAACGCGGCCCGCCAGTGCGCCGCGGTGCGCTCCTCCACCTCGACGGCCAGCCGCAACGCGCTCGCCCGGTCGATGACGGGAAACGGCAGCGCGTACCCGGCCCGGCCCGGTGGAACGGTGCCGCCGGTGGTGCTGAGCTGCACGACCAGCCCGTCGCGCCGTCGTCGGTGTGCGGCCTCCGCCTGGTGTGCGGCCTCGCGTGCCGCCCCGGTGAGCCGGACGCCGATCCGCCCGTAGGCGTAGATGGCCGCGTACTCGGCGGAGAGGGCGGCGGCGAGCGCCTCCCCGGAGGTGGGCTGCCTCACTTCAGTGCCTCCTGGTGGGTGGCCCGCGCGGCGGCGATCGACCCGAGCAGCGCCGCCCGCTCGGCGGGCGCCGCCGCGCAGGCCGCGGTGGCGGACTGCTGTGCGGTCTTCTCCCGCGCGCGCAGGGCGGCCAGCGCGCCGGCCGGCTCGGTCGCCGCGGTGGCGCTCGGGTCGGCGGCGGGTGTGGACGGGAGAGCGAGGCCGATCACCCGGGCCAGCTCGGTGGCGTGCGCGGTGTGTGTCTCGGCGATGGGGCCGAGGCGGTCGGCCAGCTCCGGGTGGGCGGCGGCGCTCGCCCGGTACGCGGCGGCCAGGCCCAGCGACTCGTCGACCATCGGGCGCAGCGGGTCCGGCGGCGGCGCCGGCTCGTCGTCGCGGTCGAAAAGATCACAGCCGGTCAGCGGTGCCGCAGCGCAGCCGAGCGCCAGCAGCGCCCCGGCACGCAGTAGGTTTCGCCGGTTATGTCCGGATACTTGGTCGCGCGGTGTCGTTCTGCCGATCCCCACCGAGCCAGTGAACACCATCCGCGCCGGTCCGGGGGCCATCGCCGTCGGTGCGCCGCCCGGTCCGCTGCCGGGCAGGCGCGTTACGCTCTGCGCAGCCACCGGCGCGTCCGCTCCGGTGGCGTGCCGGCATGGCGGGACGAGGGTCCCGGTCGACCAGGGAGAGGGTGCGCAGATGACGCAGCGTGGCCGTGCCACCAGGTCGACGGGTCGACCCCGCGACGGCGCGGGCTCTCGCGGTCCGCGCGACGGCGCCGCCCCGCGCGGCGGCGGTGATCTCGCGGCACGGCGTACCCGGCTGCGGACCGTGATCGAGCCGGTGGTCAACGGCGTGGGCTACGACCTGGAGGACCTGTCGGTCTCCCGGGCCGGCCGCCGGCACGTGGTGCGGGTGATCGTGGACGCCGACGGCGGCATCGACCTGGACGCCGTCGCGGACGTCTCCCGCGCGGTCTCGGCCGCCCTGGACGCCGCCGAGGAGACCGGCGGCGACATTCTCGCCGGGGAATACCAGCTCGAGGTCAGCTCGCCGGGTGTGGACCGGCCGCTCACCCTGCCCCGGCACTGGCGGCGCAACGTGGGCCGGCTGGTCAAGGTCACCGTCCGGGGCGCGGTCGCGCTGCCTGGCCAGCGCGGCGAGCAGCCCTCCGGGGACCGCCAGCTGACCGGCCGGGTGGTCGGGGCCGACGACGAGGGCGTGCGGCTGGAGACCGACGACGGCCAGACCCTGTGGGCGTACGCCCAGCTGGGCCCGGGCCGCGTGCAGGTCGAGTTCACCCGCCTCGCCGAGCTGGGTGAGCCGGACGAGTTCGACGACGCGGACGAGACCGACGAGAACGACGATTCAGACGACATCGACGACGAAGATGATGTGGAGGACGAGGAGAGGTGAACATCGACCTCGCGGCGCTGCGCGCACTCGAGCGCGAGCGGGAGATCCCGTTCGACACGATTCTCGCGGCGATCGAGACCGCGTTGCTGACCGCCTACCGGCACACCGACGGCGCCGAGCCGCACGCCCGGGTGGAGATCGACCGCAAGTCCGGCGCGGCCCTGGTGTACGCGCAGGAGATGGACGACGACGGTTCCCTCGTGCGTGAGTGGGACGACACACCGCACGACTTCGGGCGGATCGCCGCGATGACCGCCAAACAGGTGATCCTCCAGCGTCTGCGGGAGGCCACCGACGAGGTGCACTTCGGCGAGTACGTGGGCCGCGAGGGTGACCTGGTCACCGGCGTGGTGCAGGCGCACGAGACCCGTACCGAGAAGGGCATCGTCAGCGTCGACCTGGGCAAACTGGAGGGCGTGCTGCCGCAGTCCGAGCAGGTGCCCGGCGAGCGGTACGCGCACGGCGAGCGGATCCGGTGCGTGGTGGTGCACGTGGCCAAGGGCATGCGCGGGCCGCAGATCACCCTGTCCCGGTCGCACCCGGCCCTGGTCAAGAAGCTGTTCGCGCTGGAGGTCCCGGAGATCGCCGACGGCACGGTCGAGATCGGCGCGATCGCCCGTGAGGCAGGTCACCGTACGAAGATCGCCGTCCGTTCCACCACCCCCGGGGTGAACGCCAAGGGCGCCTGCATCGGCCCGATGGGCCAGCGGGTGCGCGCGGTGATGAGCGAGCTGCACGGTGAGAAGATCGACATCATCGACTGGTCGGACGACCCGGCCACCTTCGTCGGTAACGCGTTGTCGCCGGCCAAGGCGCTGCGCGTCGAGGTGGTGGACCTGGCCGGTCGGGCCGCCCGGGTGACCGTCCCGGATTTCCAGCTCTCGCTCGCCATCGGCCGCGAGGGGCAGAATGCCCGACTCGCTGCCCGGTTGACCGGTTGGCGGATCGACATCCGGTCCGACGCGGAGCAGACCGCCCCGGCCGCGCGCGGCGCGGCCGAGCATGTGCCGGAGCCGGGCGGCGCGATCTCGGGCAGCTAGGGGTAGACTTCCTCCAGTGGTACGACGCGCGCAGCCGGAGCGCACCTGTGTGGGTTGCCGGCAACGTGCGCCGGCCAGCGAATTGCTGCGGGTCGTCGCGATCGGGGACGAGGCTGGTCACAGCCTCCGGCCTGATCCGCGCCGCAGGCTGCCGGGTCGGGGAGCGAACATGCACCCGGATCCGGCCTGCTTCGCGCTGGCGGTGCGGCGCCGAGCCTTCGGGCGAGCGCTGCGCATCACCGAGGTCCTCGACCACGGTGTGCTGGCAGAGCACGTCGATGCGCCAACCACTACGTCCGGTCAGCCCGACCGGGCGAGGGTCGCTAGCAGGGTAGGACGACCGACATGAGCACACGATGAAGTCCCTGAAATGACCAGGCTTCAAGTGCACGAGTGAGGTCGCTGCGGGTGCTGCCCGCACGACCTCGGAGTGAGGAGTGCAGTGGCAGGCAAGGCCCGCGTACACGAGCTTGCAAAAGAGCTCGGGGTCGAGAGTAAGACCGTTCTCGCCAAGCTGAAGGAAATGGGCGAGTTCGTCAAGTCCGCGTCCAGCACGGTCGAGGCGCCCGTCGCCCGACGGCTGCGTAACGCATTCGTCGCGTCCTCCGGTGCTCCGGCGCCGGCTGCCCCGTCGGCGCCCGCGCCGACGCCGGCTTCGACGCCGACCCCGACGCCGTCTCCGACCCCGGGCGCCCCCCGGGTCTCGGCGAAGCCGATGCCGCCTCGGCGGCCGGCCGCGCCGGCACCCGGTCCGAAGCCCAAGGGTCCGGTGCCCGGTGCGCCGCAGTCCGCGGCCCCGGTCGCCAAGCCGGCGAGTGCCCACGACATCGAGGTGGCGGCCGCGGAGGCGCGTGCCGCCGCGCTGAAGGCTGAGCAGGAGGCCGCGGTCAAGGCCGCGCAGGCCGCCCGCCAGCAGCAGCGGGAAAACCCCGTTCGCCGGGAGCCTCCGGCAGACGGCAACCGCCCCGGTCCGCGGCCGGGTCCGGCCGCGATGCCGCCCCGTCCCGGTTCGCCGGCCGCTCGGCCGAGCACGCCGGCGCCGGGTCCCGGTGCCCGACCGGGCGGTCGTCCGCCGGCGCGCGGCGCCGGTAACAACCCGTTCGGCATCCAGGGTGGCCAGCAGCAGCGGCCGCCGGCCGCGGGTGCGGGTGGCCCCCGGCCCAACAGCCCGGCGGGTATGCCGCCGCGGCCGAGCCCGAACTCCATGCCGCCGCGGCCCAGCCCGGCGTCCATGCCGAGTCAGCGTCCGGCTGCCGGTCGTCCCGGCCCGGGTGGCGCCGGTCGTCCCGGTGGCGGCGCGGGTCGCCCCGGTGGCGGTGGCGGCGGTTTCCGTGGTGGTCCCGGCGGCGGCGCCGGTGGTGGCGGCGGTTACCGCGGCGGCCCCGGTGGTGGCGCGGGTGCCGGCGGTGGCGGTGGCTACCGTGGCGGTCCCGGCGGCGGTGGCGGTGCTCCCGGCGGTGGTTTCCGTCCGGGCGCTCCCTCGGGCGGCGGCGGTCGCCCGGGTGCCGGCGGTCGTGGCCGTGGCGGCGGCGCCGCGGGTGCCTTCGGGCGTCCGGGTGGCCGGCCGACGCGTGGCCGCAAGTCCAAGAAGCAGCGCAGACAGGAGTTCGACAACCTGTCGGCTCCGACCATGAGCTCGGGTGCTCCCCGGGGTCAGGGTCAGGTCGTCCGGCTCTCCCGTGGCGCCTCGCTGTCGGACTTCGCCGACAGGATCAACGCCAACCCGGGTTCGCTGGTCCAGGAGATGTTCAACCTGGGCGAGATGGTCACCGCGACCCAGTCCTGCTCTGACGACACCCTGCAGCTGCTGGGTGAGCACCTCGGCTTCGAGGTGCAGATCGTCAGCCCGGAGGACGAGGACCGCGAGCTGCTCGCGCAGTTCAACATCGACCTCGACGCGGAGGTGGCCGAGGAGCGTCTGGTCAGTCGTGCGCCGGTCGTGACCGTCATGGGTCACGTCGACCACGGTAAGACCAAGCTGCTCGACGCGATCCGTAAGGCGAACGTCGTGGCCGGCGAGGCCGGTGGCATCACCCAGCACATCGGTGCCTACCAGGTCCACGTCCCGCACGAGGGCGAGGACCGCGCGGTGACCTTCATCGACACCCCGGGTCACGAGGCGTTCACCGCCATGCGTGCCCGTGGTGCCCAGGTGACGGACGTCGTGATCCTGGTGGTCGCGGCCGACGACGGCGTGATGCCGCAGACCATCGAGGCGTTGAACCACGCCAAGGCGGCCGACGTGCCGATCGTGGTCGCGGTCAACAAGGTCGACAAGCCGGAGGCCAACCCGGACAAGGTCCGCCAGCAGCTGACCGAGTACGGCCTGGTCGCCGAGGAGTACGGCGGCGACACCATGTTCGTCAACGTGGCCGCGAAGCCGGGCATCGGCATCGAGGAACTGCTCGAGGCTGTCCTGCTGACCGCCGACGCGTCGCTGGAGCTGACCGCTCCGATCGACGGGCCGGCGCAGGGTGTGGCCATCGAGGCGCACCTGGACAAGGGTCGCGGTGCGGTGGCGACGGTGCTCGTGCAGAAGGGCACCCTGCGGGCGGGCGACTCGATCGTCGCCGGTGGGGCGCACGGCCGGGTCCGGGCCATGCTCGACGAGAACGGCAACCAGCTCACCGAGGCCGGTCCGGCGCGTCCGGTCATGGTGCTGGGTCTGACCGCGCCTCCCGGCGCGGGCGACACGTTCCTCGCCGCGGCGGACGACCGTACGGTGCGGCAGATCGCCGAGCAGCGGCAGGCACGGCGGCGGGCGGCGTCCTTCGCCAACTCCCGTGGTCGGGCCACTCTTGAGACGCTCATGGAGCAGCTCAAGGAGGGCGAGAAGACGTCGCTCAACCTCATCCTCAAGGGTGATGTCTCCGGTTCGGTGGAGGCCCTGGAGGATGCGCTGTTCAACCTCGACATCCCCGAGGAGGTCCAGCTCAAGGTCCTCGACCGGGGCGTCGGCGCGATCACCGAGAGCAACGTCATGCTCGCGAGTGCCTCGTCGGAGCCGGTCACGATCATCGGCTTCAACGTGCGGGCCTCGAACAAGGTCCGCGAGATGGCCGACCGCGAGGGCGTGGAGATCCGGTACTACACGATCATCTACCAGGCCATCGAGGAGATCGAGGCAGCGCTCAAGGGCCTGCTCAAGCCGGAGTACGAGGAGGTCGAGCTGGGCAGCGCGGAGATCCGCGACGTCTTCCGCTCGTCCAAGATCGGCAACATCTCCGGTTGTATCGTCCGGTCGGGCATCATCCGGCGCAACGCGAAGGCGCGCCTGCTGCGGGACGGGGCGGTCGTGGCGGACAACCTCACGATCACCTCGCTCAAGCGGTTCAAGGATGACGCCACGGAGGTCCGCGAGGGCTTCGAGTGTGGTCTGACCCTGGGTGGTTACAACAACGTCCAGGTCGGCGACGTCATCGAGACCTTCGAGATGCGGGAGAAGGCTCGCGCCTGATCCGGCAGTGACACGCTGATCAAGGGGTTTACGCCAACCGGCGTAAACCCCTTGATCATGCGGGGCGGGTTGCCGGTATCGTCCGGGGCGATGTTCACCGGAAACGCGGTCTTCGACCTGCTGCTGCCGGGCGACTCCCGGTCGCTCAAAGCCAAGAGATCAGCGCGTCCCGCAACGCGTCGCCGAAGAGGTTGAAGGCGAACACCAGCGCGAAGATCGTGATGCCCGGGAAGAACAC
>NZ_JBFAPG010000238.1:0-9232 GCF_040675595.1 Micromonospora sp. NPDC049580 | reverse complement strand
CGCCACCGAAGCCCGAGGCTCGCGGCGGCATGCCAGGTATAACGACCCCGCCGGGTCCCCGATTCCGCCACCAGCGTGGCACCGACCACGGGACGGCGATGCCGAATCCACCCCAAACCATCCATCGGAAACGGACACCCGCCACCAGCCGGTGGTGATCAACTCGACTTCGGCGAAGTCGGGGTATCCGGGCGCGCGGGACACCCCGACATCACCGA
Organism: Micromonospora sp. NPDC049580; assembly: GCF_040675595.1. NCBI lineage: Bacteria > Bacillati > Actinomycetota > Actinomycetes > Micromonosporales > Micromonosporaceae > Micromonospora > Micromonospora sp. NPDC049580. The sequence goes on along the minus strand of NZ_JBFAPG010000238.1, from coordinate 9,014 downwards.
ACCCGAGTGGATCACCTCCAGGCGGCCCCACCGCCACCGGATGATCGTGCTCGATCCTGGAAACAGGGCCCTCACCACGCGGGCGAGGCCACTACATCCAGGATCGAGCACGATCATGAAGGCCGGCGGGATTGTCCGCCGATCACCTGGGCCGGCCGGACAAGTCGGGTGGGACCGGCGTGGGAACGCGCGGGGTAGACCGGGGAGGTTCGACCGGGCCCTGGTCGTCAGGCGGGGTCTGCGGGTTTGGCTGCCTCACTGGCCTGGGCGTGACGTTCCAGCAGCCGCTGCCGGATCTCCTCCGGCGTGTACGCGCGCCGGCGCCGTTCGGCCCGCGCTATGACCACACCGGACGCCGCGACCCCGGCGAGGCCGGCGAGCCCGAGGACCTTCCACCACCGCATTCGTTGCCGCATCGGCCTAGGCTAGACCCTCATGAGCATCAGCCTGGATGAGGCCGTCGAGTTGACCCGCACCGGTGACGTGTGGGTGTTCCGCGGTCGTAGCGTGCCGGACCGGGCGATCCAGATCACCACGAACAGCCCGGTCAACCACGTCGGGATGGCGGTGGTGCTGGACGACATGCCGCCGTTGATGTGGCACGCGGAGCTGGGCCGGTCGTTGCCGGACCTGTGGTCGGGCACGCACCAGCGTGGTGTGCAGCTGCACGACCTGCGGGACGCGGTCTGCGTGTGGGCCAACCGGTACGGCCAGCGGGCCTGGCTGCGGCAGCTCGACCCGCCGGCGGACGGGGAGATGGAGCGGGCGGTGCTGCGGACCGTCGCGCGGTTGGACGGCACGCCGTTCCCGTCGACCGCCCAGTTGGCGTGGCGGTGGGTGCGCGGTCGGGTGCCGTCGCTGCCGGGCCCCGGCCGGGCCGCACTCCGAGCCGTGTCGCGGGCCGCTCAGGCGACCTGGGCCGACCCGGCCGCTCCGGCCGCGTCGGAAACCCCGATCACCGGGGCCAATCCGGCCGGGGCGGGGCCCCGGGCCAGCCGGGCCACCCCGGGCAATGCGGCCAACCCCGGGACAACGGCCGCTCCGGGCGCTGCGGCCAACCCGGGCGCTGCGGCCAACCCGGGCGCTGCGGCCAACCCGGGCGCTGCGGCCAACCCGGGGACACCGGCCAACCCGGGGACGACGGCAGCTCCGGCCAGCGCGGCTGCGCGGGAGAGGGCGTTGGAGACGGCGTACTGCGCCGAGGTGGTGGCGGTGACCTACGAGGCGATGGCCCTGCTGCCCGCCGGTAAGCGTCCAAACTGGTACGACCCGGGGCGGTTCTGGAGTGGTGACGATCTGGGGTTGACCGGTGGCGCCCGGTTGGGTGCGGAGATCGAGGTGCGGGTGCCGCCCCGCTGAGGTTTGGCCCGCCCGGTGAGCGGCAATTGCTGTCGCGTGAACGCCTCCACCGATCTCGACGCGCTGACCGGCTTCTTCGACCGGTACGGCGCCGCGATGACCTCCGGCGACCTGCCGTCGCTCGCCGGTTGTTACGCCCTGCCCGGGTTGGTGGTGGCCGACACGTACAGCTTCTCGTTCACCTCGCTCGCGGCGGTCGCGCTGTCCTTCGTGGGCGCCGCGCCCGACTACCAGGATCGACAGTTGATCGCCGCGCACGCTCGGATCGAGGACGTGCAGCCGGTGTCGGCGCTGCTGACCATGGTGTCGGTGGAGTGGGAGTTCCTGGACAGCCGGGGGTACGCGGTGCCGGGGGAGCGGTACCGCTATCTGCTGCGTACGTCGGGTGAGGGTCCGGTCATCTGCACCGTTATCCGGACGGCCTGACCGCCGGGCGCCCGTCCACGCGGGCGAGCCGTTTTCCGCTTCGGGTGGGCCGGTCGGTCCGATCTGTACCCGCGAGGTTTTCGGTCTGGCCGCCGCTGGCTACGCTGTCGCGTCGGTGGGACGAGGGGAGACTTGATGGCGTCAGGGCCGGACGGTGCGGGGGGTCCGCGGACGGCGCGCGTGCTGCTGTCGGTGCCGTGGATCGTGGTGCTGCTCGGCATCGGCGCGCTGGCGGTGCTGTTGGTGATCGCGCTGTTGTCGTTCCGTACGCGGGAGCGGGAGAGCGCGCCGCAGGCCGCGCCGCCGGTGTTCCTGCCGACCGTGCCGGCTACGGCGTCGTCGGGGGCGACGCCGGGTGGGCTGGAGCGGCGCACGGCGTCGCCGCGGCCGTCGCGCAGCAGTCGGACGCCGTCGCCGCGCGCCACCACGGGTTCGCCGTCGCCGGCCCGGACGAGCGCGGCGGCGAAGGGGGCGGTGACCGCCCGGTACCAGGGCGGTACGGACGGCGGGGACGCGACGGAGGCCGTGCTGTCGGTGACTAACGAGTCGGCCCGGTCGGCGGACTGGCGGGTGGAGTTGGCGTTCGAGGACGCCATGCGGGGCCTGCGGGTCAGCGGTGCTGCGGGGATCTCCGTGTCGGCGCAGGGTGGCGGTGCGTTCGTGGTGAGCGGCGGGGCGGCGCTGGATCCGGGTGACACGCAGACGTTGCGGTTGCGGCTGGCCTGGGACGGGTCGGCGCAGCGGCCGGTGCGGTGCACGGTCAACGGCGTCGACTGTCGCTTCGGCTGAACTGGTGCCGGTGCCGGTGCCGGTGCCGGTGCAGGGCAAGGGCGACGGCGCTTCCGGGCCGGGCCGTCGATCGCTACGCTGCCCGGACGGCCCGCTGAGGGAGGCACATGTCCGGCATGCGTCGCGCGCCGCGACCGTCGCACGGTCCGGCTGCCATCGCGTCGTCGCCGTGGATCGTGGTGTGCGCCGGCCTCGTCGTGATGGTGGTTCTGCTCTTCGTGGCTCTGGGTGCGTACCGGGGGCGTAGTCCGGCTGTCGACGACGGGCCGCCGCCGGCGGGGTTGCCGTTGCCGCAGGCGCCGGTCACGCCGTCCGACCTGTCGTCGACGCCGCTGCCGGAGAGGGCGCCGGTGCTGCCGGGGCTGTCGCCGCGGGCGAGCGGGCCGCCCCCGAGCACGCCGGCCATGTCGCGGCCACCAGCGGTCGGCCCGACGGTGGCACCGACCTCGCTGCGACCGTCGACCGGGGCGTCGCCGCAGCAGCCGCCGGCGGTGAGTGGACGCTACCGGGTGGTGCAGAGCTTCGACGGGGGTTTCATCGGCGAGGTGCTGATCGTCAACGCGTCGGGTGCGGACCATGGCTGGACGGTGCGGTTCGAGTTCGCCGGTGGTCGGCTGGTGACCACCTGGGTGGAGGGCGTGCCCCAGGGGACGGTGCGGCAGTTCGACGGCGGTTTTACGTACGTCAGCGGGGTGGACGTGCCGGCCGGCGGGTCGGTGGCGTTGCGGTTCCACCTGGAACGGGCGTCGACGACGCCGCGAGGCTGCACAGTCGACGGAGTGCGCTGCGGCGGGTTCTGAGCTGTGCTTCCGCAAGGACACTGCTCGGTTACGACTTTGTTTGCAAGGTATTGCAGATTGTTTCGGCAAGGGTTAGCGTGCGGCCAATCACGACCAGAGGAAGGCCGTCGATGAAACCCCCGCCGATTCCGCGCACCGCCCTGCTCGCGCTCGTCTGCCTGCTCACCTTCACCCTCGTCGGTACGCCGGACTCCGCGCGGCCCCTGGGCGCCGACGCCGACCCCCGACCGTCCGGCACCGACCCCCTCGCCGCGGCCGGCGCCGTCCAGTGGCGCGACGAGCCCACCGCCGAGGCGTTGCTGGCCGCCGGCGCCGACACCGCGCGTGCCGAGCAGTTCTACTTCGTTCTGCCGGACCGGTTCGCCAACGGCGACCGGCGCAACGACTCCGGTGGCCTGACCGGCGACCGGCTGCGCACCGGGCTCGACCCGACCGACAAGGGCTTCTACCACGGCGGTGACCTCAAGGGCGTCATCGACAAGTTGGCCTACATCCAGGGTCTGGGCACCACCGCCATCTGGCTCGCACCGATCTTCAAGAACCGTCCGGTGCAGGGCAAGGGCGACGACATCTCGGCCGGCTACCACGGATACTGGATCACCGACTTCACCCAGGTCGACCCGCACTTCGGCACGAACGCGCAGCTCAAGGAGTTGGTCTCGCTCGCGCACCGGCGGGGGATCAAGGTCTACCTCGACGTCGTGGTCAACCACACCGCCGACGTCATCAAGTACGCCGAGGACTCCTACGCCTACGTGGACAAGGCCACCTCGCCGTACGTCGACGCGCAGGGGCGGGCCTTCGAGGACCGCAACTACGCCGACGGCAGCCGTGACTTCCCCACGGTCGACAGGAACTCCGGCCCGTACACGCCGGTCTTTCCCGAGCCCGGCGACGCCACCGTGAAGGTGCCGGCCTGGCTCAACGACGCGACCATGTACCACAACCGGGGTGACTCCACCTTCTCCGGTGAGAACAGCGAGTACGGCGACTTCAGTGGCCTCGACGACCTGTGGACCGAGCGTCCCGAGGTGGTGCGGGGCATGACGAAGGCGTACGGCGACTGGATCGGCGCGACCGGCGTCGACGGGTTCCGGCTGGACACGGTCAAGCACGTCAACATGGACTTCTGGCCGCAGTTCACCCGGGGCGTCGAGCGGGCCGCCGAGAAGGCCGGCAAGAAGGACTTCTTCCTGTTCGGCGAGGTCTACAGCGCCAACCCGGAGATCACGTCGACGTACGTGCGGCGCGGTGGTCTGCCGGCCACCATCGACTTCGCGTTCCAGGAGGCCGCGCGGGGCTACACGGCGGGCGCCGGCTCGGCGAAGGCCCTCGCCGACGTGTACGCCCGCGACGACCTCTACGCCGCCCGGGACACCGACGCGGGTCGGCTGACCACGTTCCTCGGCAACCACGACATGGGCCGGATCGGGTCGTTCATCGCCGGCGGCGGCACCGCCCCGGCCAGCCACCTGCGGCGGGACCAGCTCGCCCACCAGCTGATGTTCCTCACCCGCGGTCAGCCGGTGGTCTACTCCGGTGACGAGCAGGGCTTCACCGGCCCCGGTGGGGACAAGGACGCCCGGCAGGACATGTTCGCCTCGAAGGTGCCCGACTATCTCGACGACGACCTGCTCGGCACCGACCGCACCCACGCCAGCGACCAGTTCGACACCGACCACCCGCTGTACCGGACGATCGCCGAGCTGGGCCGGCTGCGCCAGGCGCACCCCGCGCTGCGCGACGGCATCCAGGTCACCCGGTACGCCGCCGACGGCCCCGGCGTGTTCGCCGCCTCCCGGATCGCCCCCGCCGACCGGACCGAGTACGTGGTGGCGGTGAACAACGCCGAGACCGCGCAGACTGTCACCGTGGACACCTGGTCGGCCGGCGCCACCTTCACCGGCATCTACGGCGGATCGGGCGGCCAACAGGCCGGCGCCGACGGCAGGCTGACGCTGACCGTGCCGCCGCTGTCGGCGGCCGTGTACCGCGCGGGCACCGCCATCGCCCGGCCGACCGGCAAGCCGACCATCAGCATCACCACCCCCGCGCCGGGCGCCTCGGTGGCGACCCGCGCGGCGGTCACCGCGAAGGTGACCGGCGACCCGCTGGCCACCGTCACCGTGGCGGCCCGGGTGGCCGGCGGCAGGTGGACGTTGCTGGGCAGCGCCGACCACGCGCCGTACACCGTGCACCACGACCTGGACGGGCTGGCCGGCGGCACCCGGATCGAGTACCGCGCCGTCGTCCGCGACGGCCGTGGCCGCACCGCGACGGCACGGTCCGTCGCCGTCGTCGGCACGCCCGAGCAGGGTGGGTCCCGGGAGTGGGCGGTGGTGCACTACAAGCGTCCGGCCGGGGGGTACGACGACTGGGGGCTGTACGCCTGGGGCGACATCGACCCGGCGTACGTCACCGAGTGGCCGAAGGGGCAGCCGTTCGCCGGGGAGGACTCCTACGGCCGGTTCGCCTGGGTGAAGCTCAAGCCGGGCGCGAAGTCCGTGGGCTTCGTGGTGGTCGACAAGAATGGCACCAAGGACGTCGCCCAGGATCGCAGCATCGACGTGACGGCCACCGGTGAGGTCTGGCTCAAGCAGGGTGACCCGGCGGTCTATCCGAGCAGGCAGGCGGCCACGGGTCAACCGGACCCGGCGGTGGAGGAGGGCACCGCGGTGATCCACTACCGGCGGGCCGACGGCAAGTACGACGGGTGGGGCCTGCACCTGTGGGACGGTGCGGCCAACCCGACCGAGTGGGCGACCCCGCTCGCGCCGACGTCGATCGACGCGTTCGGCGCGGTGTTCCGGGTGCCGCTGGCGGCCGGGGCCACCGGGCTGAACTACATCATTCACAAGGGCGACACCAAGGATCTGCCCGACGACCAGCGGCTCGACTTCGCCAGCGCCGGCCGGGAGGTGTGGTTGCTCGCCGCCACCCCGGGGCGGCTGCTGCCGTCGACCGCGACCAGCGCAGGCGGGGACACCGACATCGGCAAGCAGAAGGCGCACTGGATCGACCGGTCCACAGTGGCCTGGCAGACCCCACCGACCGACGGTCGGGTGTACGCCCTGGTGGCCGCCCCCACCGGCGGGGTGAGCGTCGTCGACGGCGAGCTGTCCGGGACGTACACCAGTCTGCCGTTGCGGGCGCAGCGCAACGGGCTCACCGAGGCCCAGCGCGCGGCGTTCCCGCACCTGTGGTCCTACCGGGCCTTCACTCTCGACCGGGGTGACCTGGCGAAGGTGCCGGCGGCGCTGCGCGGGCAGCTGCTGGTCACCGAGCGCGACGCGGCGGGCGCCCTGCTCGCCGCGACCGGCGTGCAGATTCCCGGCGTGCTCGACGACGTGTACTCCCGGGCCAGCCAGGTCACGCTCGGTCCGACCTTCGCCGGCCGTACGCCGAGCCTCGCGCTCTGGGCGCCGACCGCCCGGACGGTGGCGCTGCAACTGTTCGACTCACCCGCCGCGGCGCCGAAGACGGTGCCGATGCGCCGCGACGACCGCACCGGCGTCTGGTCGGTGCGCGGCAGCCACGCCTGGACGGGGAAGTACTACCGCTACCAGGTGCAGGCGTGGCAGCCGGCCGCGCAGCGGATGGTCACCGCGTCGGTGACCGACCCGTACTCGGTGGCTCTCGCCGCGGACTCCACGCACAGCCAGCTGGTCGACCTGAACGATCCGGCGCTGGCCCCGGCGGGGTGGCGGACGCTGCGCAAGCCGGCCGCGGTGCCGGCGTCGAAGGCGCAGATCTCCGAGCTGTCGGTGCGCGACTTCTCCATCGCCGACGAGACCGTGCCGGCGCAGCGGCGGGGCACCTTCCTGGCGTTCACCGACCCGAAAACCGCCGGGATGACCCACCTGCGGGCGTTGGGCGACGCCGGTGTGACGCACCTGCACCTGTTGCCGGCGTTCGACTTCGCCACGATCCCCGAGAAGCGGGCCGACCAGCGCCAGCCGGCCTGTGACCTGGCGGCCCTTCCGCCGGACTCCGAGCAGCAGCAGAAGTGCGTGGCGGCGGTGGCCGAGACCGACGGCTACAACTGGGGCTACGACCCGCTGCACTACACAGTGCCGGAGGGCGGATACGCCGTCGACCCGGTCGGCGCGGCGCGGACCACCGAGTTCCGGCGGATGGTCGCCGGGGTGAACGAGGCCGGCCTGCGGGTGGTCATGGACGTGGTCTACAACCACACCTCGGCGGCCGGCGTCGACGAGAAGTCGGTGCTCGACCAGGTGGTGCCCGGCTACTACCACCGGTTGCTCGACGACGGGACGGTGGCCAACTCCACCTGCTGCGCCAACACCGCCCCCGAACACGCGATGATGGGCAAGCTGGTCGTCGACTCGCTGGTCACCTGGGCCAAGCAGTACAAGGTGGACGGCTTCCGGTTCGACCTCATGGGCCACCACCCGAAGGCGAACATCCTGGCCGTGCGTGCCGCGCTGGACCGGCTGACCGTCGCCCGCGACGGGGTGGACGGCAAGGCGATCATGCTCTACGGAGAGGGCTGGAACTTCGGCGAGGTCGCCAATGACGCCCGGTTCGTGCAGGCCACCCAGGCCAACATGGCCGGCACCGGCATCGGCACGTTCAACGACCGGCTGCGCGACGCGGTACGCGGCGGCGGACCGTTCGACGCCAACCCCCGCGCGCAGGGTTTCGCCTCCGGGCTCTACAGCGACCCCAACGGCGACCCGGTGAACGGGTCGGCGGCGGCGCAGAAGGCCCGCCTGCTGCACGCCCACGACCTGATCAAGGTGGGTCTCACGGGCAACCTGCGGGACTACCGGTTCACCGACACCTCCGGGCGGACGGTCACCGGGGCGCAGGTGGATTACAACGGCGCCCCGGCCGGCTACACCGCCGCGCCCGGGGAGGCGGTCACCTACGTCGACGCGCACGACAACGAGATCCTGTACGACGCGCTGGCGTACAAGCTGCCGCAGGCCACCACCGCGGCGGACCGTTCCCGGATGCAGGTGCTGGCGCTGAGCACGGTGGTGCTGGGGCAGGGCACCGGGTTCGTCAACGCCGGCACCGAACGGCTGCGGTCGAAGTCGTTGGACCGCAACTCGTTCAACTCCGGTGACTGGTTCAACCAGATCCGCTGGGGTTGCGAGCGGGGCAACGGGTTCGGCGCCGGCCTGCCGCCGGCGCAGGACAACCAGGACAAGTGGTCGTACGCGAAGCCGCTGCTGGCCGATCCGAAGTTGGTGCCGGACTGCGCCGCGATCAACCTGGCCGACGCCCGGTACGCGGAGCTGCTGCGGATCCGGGAGTCCTCGCCGGTGTTCGGGCTGGCCACCGCCGGCCAGGTGCAGCAGCGGGTCGCCTTCCCGCTCTCCGGCGAGAAGGAGACGCCGGGCGTGCTCACCATGACCCTGGACGCCCGGGGGCTGGACGGGAAGTGGAAGTCGGTGACCGTCGTCTTCAACGCCACCCCTGGGGCCGCGAAGCAGACGGTGACCGGCCTGCGCGGGGCGAACGTGGCGCTGCACCCGGTGCTGCGGGAGTCCGCCGATTCGGTGCTGCGGACCGCCTCGTTCGACCAGGCGAGCGGCACGTTCACCGTGCCGGCGCGCAGCGTGGCGGTCTTCGTCCAGGACTGATCCCACGACGATCCGGCCCCCTACCACC
>NZ_JBFAPG010000237.1:0-9282 GCF_040675595.1 Micromonospora sp. NPDC049580 | reverse complement strand
GGCGCTCTGCGTCGCGGCCACGGTCCTGCGGGTGATGGCGGTCATCGGCGGGTGGTGCGGTAGGTGATGCGTCGCAGCAGCGTCTCCGCCGGCCCCCGGTGACCGGTGACATTCAGCGTCCAGGCGGCGGCCAGCGAGACCAGCCAGGTGACGACCGCCACGCCGGCGGCGGCGTACGTGCCCTCCAGGTGCAGCGCCCACGGCGCGAACAGCGCCAGCCACACCGCGGACTGCAACAGGTATCCGCTCAGCGACCGTTGCCCGAGCGCGACCACCGGGGCGAGCAGGGCACGGCCGCGGCGGGCACGGTCGAGTCGCAGTGCCAGCAGGCCGAACAACGCCACGTAGCCGGGCCCTCCGTACTCGCCGCTCACGGCGTGGACGAGTGCCATGGTCTCGACCGTAGCGGCGTCGACGTGCACGGCACCAGCGGCGATGAGCGCGTAGGGGAGCGCGCCGACGACGGAGATGCCGAGGCAGCCGACGGCGACGCGGCGCAGCAGCACGCGGTGCGCGGCGGGGTTCTCCAGGATGCGGTGCCGGGCCGCCCAGATGCCCAGCCACACGATGACGATGAACGGGAGCACGGTGGCGGTGTGGACCGGCCACTCGGCGAGGCGGTCGAGGATGGACTGGCCGTACGACGATGCGGCGAGCGACGGGTTCGGCGTGTTGGTGAGGACGGCGTTGCCGCCGCGCGCGCCGACGAGCGCGGTCACCGCCAGGACCCCGGCGTACGCGGTCTGGATGCCCCAGAGCCACAGCACGACGCGGTGGAACCGGTCGCCGCGGCGCAGCAACAGCAGGGTGGCGGCGATACCGACGATGCCGTACGCGCCGAGGAAGTCCCCGAAGTACAGCAGCGTCGCGTGGCACAGGCCGAAGACGATCAGGGCGGCGTTGCGCCGCAACAGGATCCGCCGTCCGCCCTCGCCCTGTCGTCGGGCGATCTGCACGAGGCCGTACCCGAACATGACGGCGAAGACCGGGTAAGCGCGGCTGTCGACGAACATCGCCAGGACGGCGTTGATGACGCGCTGCGCGCCGTGCGGCGTGCCGTCCAGGCCGGGCTGGCCGGCGAACGCGGCGTTCGCGGCGTTCGCGAGCGCGATGAACAGCAGCATGGCGCCCCGGGCGAGGTCGGGGGCGAGGGCGCGGTCGGTGCGGGGGACGGGGCCCGGTTGGAGGGCCGTCGTGCTGACGGTTGCGGTCATGGTCTCAGGCTCGCCGCTGGCGCGACGCGTTTCGAGGAGCCTGGAACCCCTCCCGTGGTGGTGCCAGTACCCCTATGCGTCGAGGTAGGCGAGGACGGCGAGGACGCGCCGGTTGTCGTCCTCGGAGGACTGCAGCCCGAGTTTGGCGAAGATGCTGTTGGTGTGCTTGGCGACGGCCTTCTCCGTGATGAACAGGGCGGCGCCGATGGCGGCGTTGGACCGGCCCTGCGCCATCTGCCCGAGCACCTCCCGCTCGCGAGGGGTCAACCGGTCCAGGGGCAGCACCCGGGTCCGGCTGTCGAGCAGCTTCGCCACCACTGTGGGGTCGAGCGCGGTGCCGCCCGCGGCGACCCGGCGGACCGCGGCGACGAACTCGCCGAGGTCGGACACCCGGTCCTTGAGCAGGTAGCCGATCCCGCCGTGGCCGTCGGCGAGCAGTTCCCGCGCGTACAGTCGCTCCACGTATTGAGAGAGCACCAGCACCGGCAACCCCGGCACCTCGGCCCGCGCCGCGAGCGCGGCCCGCAGACCCTCATCGGTGTACGACGGCGGCAGCCGCACGTCGACCACGGCCACGTCGGGGCGCCGCGTGACGAGTTCGGTCAGCAGATCCGGCCCGGTGCCCACGGCGGCGACCACCTCGAAGCCGTGGGCCTCCAACAGCCGGATCAACCCGTCCCGCAACAACACGAGGTCTTCCGCCACCACCACCCGCACCCGGCAACGGTAGCGGGCCCGCCGCCGGGTGTGGGTACGCGTCAGCGCAGGCCGGCGAAGAGGTCGTCCTCGGGCACCGGCGCGCCCGTGGTGTCCCGCACCCGGACGAAGGTCTCCCTGCCCATCAGCTCGGTGAACCGCTCCGGGCCCAACTGGAGGAAGAAGATGTTCTCGGTCTGGCTGGCGTGCGCGGCCAGGGCCTCGAACTTCTGCGCGCCGTAGCTCCGGGTGTCGACCCAGGTGGTGATCTCGTCGTCGGGCAGCCCCAGCTCGGGCTGGTCGGACGACGGGTCCGGCTCGGCCCACTCGACGCCGAGCTCCTTCATGATCCGGCCGAACTCCGCGAACGCCGTCCGCGGCACGGTGGTCCAGTAGACCTTCGCGGGGATGTCGGTCTGCGCGACGGCGGCCATGGTGATGCGATGCGCCTGGATGTGGTCCGGGTGGCCGTAGAAGCCGTTCTCGTCGTAGGTCACGATGACGTCCGGCTGGTAGCGGCGGATCAGGTCGGCGAGCCGGTCCGCGGCCTCGGCCACCGGCGTCGTCCAGAAGGAGCCGGGCTGGTCGTTCGTCGACCAACCCATCATCCCGGAGTCGGCGTAGCCGAGCGTCTCCAGGTGGGTGACCTTCAACGTCGCGCAGCTGTCCTCCAGCTCGGCCTGACGCATCGCCACGACGGCGGCCGGGTCGTGGCCGGGCTCACCGGGCTTCGCCCCGCCGGGGCCGTCGCCGCATCGCCCGTCGGTACAGGTCACGAGGACCGTGGTGACACCTTCGGCCGCGTACCGGGCGAGGACGCCACCGGTGCTCGTCGCCTCGTCGTCGGGGTGCGCGTGCACCGCCATCAGGGTCAGGGATCGCTCAGCCATGTCATCACCCTACGACCAGCGCGGCGACCACACGGGAAGTGTCCTGTTCGCGGACGCATTCTAGCGATCCGCTCACCGGCCCTGCTGTTCTTGCGCAACTCGCTGTCCGGCGGCTCGTGGATTCCTACGATTTCGGGGCTGGGCCGGTGGTCCGGGGCCGCGTTTCGACAGCCGGAATCAGCCGAGGAAGGGGACCGGTTCGATGGCACTGTTCGATGACGTGCGACAGATCGACGCCGGGGTCCTGAACGTCGGATACGTGGACGCCGGCCCGGCCGACGGCGCTCCCGTGATCCTGCTGCACGGCTGGCCGTACGACATCCACAGCTTCGTCGACGTCGTACCGCTGCTCACCGACGCCGGCCACCGGGTCGTCGTGCCGTACCTGCGGGGTCACGGCACGACGCGGTTCCGATCCGACGACGCCGTCCGCAACGGCGAGCCGGCCGCCATGGGGCTCGACCTCATCGCCCTCATGGACGCCCTGGGCATCGACAGCGCGAAGCTGGCCGGGTTCGACTGGGGTGCGCGTACGGCCGATGTCGTGGCCGCGTTGTGGCCTGAGCGCTGTTCCGGTCTGGTGTCGGTCAGCGGTTACCTGATCGACGGCCAGGAGTCGGGCCGGACGCCGCTGCCGCCGAAGGCCGAGTTCGCCTGGTGGTACCAGTTCTACTTCGCCACCGAGCGCGGCCGGCAGGGGTACGACCGCAACCGCCGCGACTTCGCCCGGCTGATCTGGCAGACCGCATCGCCGCGGTGGATGTTCGACGACGCGACCTTCGAGCGCAGCGCCGCCGCGTTCGACAACCCCGACCACGTCGACGTCGTGATCCACAACTACCGGTGGCGGCTGGCCCTCGCTGAGGGCGAACCGCAGTACGACGAGGTGGAGAAGCGCCTGGCCGGCAAGCCGAAGATCTCGGTGCCCAGCATCACCCTGGAGGGTGACGCCAACGGCGCTCCCCACCTGGACCCGAGTGTCTACGGCAAGCAGTTCGCCGGCCGGTACGAGCACCGGACCGTCGGCGGCGGCATCGGGCACAACCTGCCCCAGGAGGCGCCGCGGGCCTTCGCCGACGCGGTCCTGGAGGTCTGAGCGCGCTGCGCTACGGGCGTTCGGTGCGGGTCGGGTCGCCCCGCACGAGGTCGTCGTGGATGCGCCAACGGGCGGTGGTGACCGCGCGGCGGGCCGCCTCGTCGCCGCGCTCGACACGCTGGCGCAGCAGCTCAAGGGCGATGCGCCGGTTCAGACTGAACTGCCGTTCGTCGTCCACCACCACGACCAGGCCCGAGGGGCGGTGGGTGGCGCGTACCGCCGTGCTGGCCTTGTTCCGGTGCTGGCCGCCGGGACCGCCGGTGCGGCAGCCGACGATGTCGACGTCGGCCTCGGCGAACGTCGTCGGCGGTGCGTCGCTCGGCGGCGGTTGCGCGGTCACGTACCAGTTCTTTCGACCGGCGCTCGTCCGGTAGGGGCTGGGCGCCTGCCAGCACAGCGTCCCCGTCCAGGAGGCGGCGAACGCCTCGACGTCGGCGCCGGACAGCCGAATCAGCACTGACCGGTAGGTGCCAGGACGGTCACCGGGCACCGCGTGGACCCGCTGGACGGTCACGCCCTGCCGGGTGGCGTCAGCCTCCAGGCGGCGCAACAGGTGGGCCAGCGCCCACGCGCACTCCCGCGGCCCACGGCCGGCGGACAGCAGCAGCTGCGCGCTCACGACCGACCCTGCCCGCGACGCTTGTCGCGCCGGTCCGACCTCGACGCGGCCCCGACATCCGGCGTCTTGTAGGTGACCAGGGGGATCGTGGTGGCCACCGGCGTGGCGAGCCGGTGCTCGACGAGATCGCCGATCACCTGCTCGATCCGCTTGTACGCCGTGGGCGCCTCCTCGAAGAGCAACTGGCGGTCGCCGCACACCACCAGGGAACCCACCGGGGTACGCCGCAACTCCTCGACCGTGTGCTTGGCCCGGCCCCGGCGCAGCGCGTCGGCACGGGACATCTTCCGGCCCGCGCCGTGCGCCACCGAGTGGTTGGCGTCCGCCCCGGCGTGGGCGGCCACCAGGTACGACGCGGTACCCCGCGTACCGGCGACGAGCACGTCGCGGCCGTCACCGGGCGCCGCCCCCTTGCGGTGCAGGTAGACGCCGTCGCGCACCTCGACCAGGTTGTGGCACTGGTCGACGACCGGCTCGGTCGGCTCGGCCCCCAGGGCGTACGCGACCCGGGCGGCCAGCAGCCGCCGGTTGAGCGAGCCCCAGCGCACCGCCTCGTCGTGCCGGGCCAGGTACGCGGCCGGGTCGGGAGCGGGGCCCGCCCCGTGCGTCTCGGTGTGCGTGCGCAGGATCCGCTCACCCAGGCCCCGCGAGCCGCTGTGCACGACGAGGACGAGGTCACCGGTGGCCAGCCCGAGTCGGTGCGCGTGCTCGGGTGCGAAGACGGTGTCGACGCGAGCCAGCTCGACGAAGTGGTTACCGCGGCCGACCGTACCGAGACCGTCCCGGTGGCCGGCGGGAACGTCGCCCGCGACGACGGTCCAGGCCGGATCGTCGGCGTCCCGCTCGGGGTCGAGCGCGCGGTCGAGGTCGGGGAACCGGGCAGCCAGCCGCTCGGGTACGACGCGCCGGAGTCGAATGGGGAACACCGCGATGCCGCAGCCGATGTCCGAGCCCACCAGGAACGGGTACAGCACGGTCGACGCCATGGCCGCGCCGATGGGGGCGCCCTTGCCCGGGTGCAGGTCCGGCATCCCGGCAACGTGGACCATGCCGTCGAGGGCGGCCACCTGCCGGCACTGGTCGAGCGCGGCGGACTCGATCCAACTCGCGGGGGACGCGAACACGGCAATGGTGGCCGGGGCGGACGGGGACGAAGACTCCCGAGGGGAGTGGTGCTCAGACAACGACGCTCACTTCTCGCTGAATCGCAAGGGGACGGACGGCGGTACGGCACCGAGCGGCGCGAAGCGGCCTCGGCGCGGTGCTCAGGTGGTGTCCGTCAGTACGTCATGGGCACCACTCTGGCGACGCCCGTCGTGCGCGGCAAGCGATTATCGACGGGGGGCCCGGCACGCGGCCGGCCTGTCCCGGCAGCAGCTGGTGAGGCCCGCTCGACGCTGCGGCGTACGCTGCCGCGATGCGAGCCCGGCGGCCCTGGACGACTGGCTGGCCGGCCTGCCGAGGCGCTGAACCTCGCGGACGGCCCGATGACACCTCAGCGCAGCCGGTGCTCCGGCTGGATCGCGCGACCCAGAACGCACGGCGAGGAGGGGCTGGAACTGCCGGCCGGGAACCGGAAGCGACGCAGCTCGTCGATGGCGAACCCGGCCGCCTCGATGGCGGCCGTGGTGTCGCGGCCGGTGTGGCAGCCGCCGAACAGTTTCGGCCAGAGCGTGGCGTCGGAGAACCGTTGGACCCGACGGAGGCGACCGGGCTCCTCGGCGGCGACGTGCTCGAAGAAGCGCAGCTGGCCGCCGGGGCGCAGCACACGGTGGATCTCGGCGAGCGCGGCGGCCTGATCGGGCACGGTGCACAGCACCAACGCGACCACGACCGCGTCGAACTCGCCGTCGGCGGCGGGCAACGCCTCGGCCAGGCCGTCGACGACCGTGATCGGCACCGGCGCGGCCGGCGCCGCCCGGACGGCGGCGGCACGCAGGCGGCGTTCCGGCTCGACCGCGACGACCTCGGTCACCGTCCGCGGGTAGTGGGCGAACATGCGCCCGTTGCCGGCGCCGACCTCGAGCACCCGGCCGGTCAGGCCGGCGACCAGGTCGCGGCGGAACTCGGCGGTGCCGGCGCGGTCCATGGCGACGCTGAGCCTTTCGTACACCCGCGCGAACACCGGGTGGGACACCGCAGCCACGTCGACCTCCAGCCTCTGACGATCAGGATTCCGGGCAGCGACCACAATCATGGGCGGTGATGTCAACCGCGCCGGTGTGGCGCGCTCCGTGGGCTGGTTCTGCCCCGCGATTCCGCGCAGCGTACGGAGACGGGAAGCCCTCCGATCAGCGTCACTCGGGCGGCGCGTGCCGCAGGCGTTGCGCCAACTCCAGCCGCCAGACCAGGCCGATCGCGACGACCGGCACCAGCGCGAACACCGCCAGCACCCGGCACAGGGACTTGACCATGGCCTCCGAGCGGGGGTTCGCCGGACGCATCCAGATCGCCACGTTTACCAGCAGGAACGGCAGCAGAAGGCACCCGCAGCTCCACGATGTCGCCGAGGGTGTCGGGCCCGCTCACCCGCGCTGATCCATCCGCCGTCGCCCCCCGAGGCGTCCGACCGCCCGGCGCCGGCGATCCAGCCGCGGGTGGCCCCACCACCCGCGTGGCAGACCGGGGTCTACCCCGCCCGGACGCGCCCAACCGCGCAGGCGACGCGCCGCACCGCACGGGTGACCCCTATGCGGTCCGGGCGCTCCCGGCCACCTGTCTGCGGTACGTCCGCGGCGAGACGCCGGTGACACGTTTGAAGGCCACGCTGAGGGCGCTCTCCGAGCCGTACCCGACGGCCAGGGCGATGGTGGCGACGGTGTCCGAGCCGCGGCGGATGCGGTCCGCCGCGAGTTCGATCCGCCATCGCGTGAGGTACTCCAGCGGGCCCACGCCGACGACCTGCCGGAAGCGGGCGGCGAGCGTGGAGCGGGAGACGGACGCGGCGCGGGCGATCTCGTCCACCGTCCACGACTGCGCGGGCCGCCCGTGCATCGCCCGCAGCGCGGGAGCGACCACCGGGTCGGCGAGCCCGGCCAGCCAGCCGGACGTGTGCTGCGGACCGCGGGCCAGGTGCAGCCGCAGCACCTGGATCAGCAGGACGAGCGCCAGGTGTTCGGCGACGAGTCGCGATCCGAGCTGTGCCTGCCGCAGCTCGCTGTCGATCTCGTCGAGCGCCCACCGGATGGTGGCGGCCGCGGGGGTGTCGGCGGGCACGTGGATGATCGGCGGAAGGCTGTCCAACAGGAGACTGCGACCCCGGTCGCCCAGGGAGAACGCGCCGCCGATGAGGAACATGTCGTCGCCGTCGCCCGCGTGCGCCACGCCGTCGGCAGCGGCGGCGAAGATCGGGTACGCCGGCTGGACCGGTGCGTCGGGGGCACTGAAGAGCGTGTAGGCCACCGGCCGGGTCAGCAGGTAGCAGTCGCCCTCGGCGAGGCCGATCGGCTCGGGCTCGCCGTCGACGAGCAGGAAGCAGCGGCCGCGCCGGATGGCGTTGAACTTCGCGCCGGCCGGTGGGTCGAACCGGACCGCCCAGCGCCCTCCGGCGACGAGGCCGGCGGAGACGTGACTCGTCGCACCGAGCAACGCCAGTACGTCCTCAAGGGGATCCATCCGCACCGTCCTGGACGATCACTAAAGTATCGCGGATCCTAGACTATAGGCAGTCCAGGTTCAGGTTCATAGTCTGGCTGACATGACAGCGAACCCACGCCTCACCACGTCGTTCACCGCCCGTGCCACCGCCGCCGAGATCCTCGACGGCGTGGACCTCACCGGGCGCCGGATGATCGTCACCGGCGGCGCCTCCGGCCTCGGTGTCGAGACGGTTCGCGCTCTGGCCGGCGCCGGCGCCGAGGTCACCGTCGCGGTCCGTGACCCCCAGCGGGCCGCCGCGCTCGTCGCGGAGTTCGCCACCGACGCCACCCGGGGCGCCGTCCGGTCGGCCGCGCTCGACCTCGCCGATCTGGCGTCGGTCGACGCCTTCGTCGCGGCCTGGCGGGGCCCGCTCGACGCGCTGGTCGCCAACGCCGGCATCATGGCGCTTGCGACCCGGCAGCTCTCCGCGCAGGGCTGGGAACTCCAGCTCGCGACCAACTACCTGGGGCACTTCGCGCTCGCCGTCGGTCTGCACGACAACCTGCGTGCCGCCGGGGCGGCCCGGGTCGTGGTGGTCAGCTCCGGGGCGCACCTGGGCGCTCCGTTCGACGTCGAGGACCCCCAGTTCGAGCGGCGCCCGTACGACCCGTGGTCGGCGTACGGGCAGTCGAAGACCGCGGACGTCCTGCTCGCGGTCGGCATCACCCGGCGGTGGGCCAAGGACGGGATCACCGCCAACTCCCTCAACCCCGGGTACATCCACACCAACCTGCAACGTCACCTGGACGACGACATGATGCGCGCGTTCGGCGCGATGGACGAGGCGGGCAACCTCGTCGTGCCGGACCACTACAAGACGCCCGCTCAGGGAGCGGCGACCACCGTCCTGCTCGCCGCGTCACCCCTGCTCGACGGCATCGGCGGCCGGTACTTCGTCGACAACCAGGAGGCGGAGGTGGTGCCCGGCGGCCCGAACGCCACCGGCGGGGTCGCCGACCACGCAATCGACCCGGTCGCCGCGGACCGGCTCTGGGCGTACGCCGAGAAGATGCTCTCCGCGCGCTGAGCGCGACCGCCGTCGGACGCCGGGCGCGGCGCGCTCGCGCCTGGCCGCGCCCGGCAGCCCGGATTGATCGGGGTACGGCGGGGAAGTGACTCCCCGGGGCC
>NZ_JBFAPG010000236.1:0-9300 GCF_040675595.1 Micromonospora sp. NPDC049580 | reverse complement strand
TTCCGATCTCGATCTTCGACCCGGGCCACCGGCGTACCCGGCCTGCGCCGGGTCGGACTGACCGGTGACGGGCGCATCGCCCGTCGGCGCGTTCAGGAGTTGGGACGCTTGCCGTGGTTGGCGGCGCTCTTCTTGCGGGCCTTCTTCTTGCGGGACTTCTTCGCCATGCTGACCTCCTCGTGATGGGTCGGATCCGTGCTGCGCGCGGCCTCGCGCCGGTGCACCCACCGGCCGCCCGGCGTCGGGTCCGACCCGCTGATGGTAGTGCGCTCGGCACCCGGTGCCTTCCCCCGGGGCCGCCCCGGCCGGCGGGCCGCACCGCTCCGCTCCCGCGTCCCACCCTCGCGTGATTGGATACGTCGGCAGGCACATCGCGAAAAAGGGAGGGCCGTAGACATGGCCGAGGAGATCCGCGCCGAGATGGTGGCGAACGTCTGGAAGGTCGTCGCGTCGGCGGGCGACACCGTGTCCGAGGGCGACACTCTGGTGATCCTCGAGTCGATGAAGATGGAGATCCCGGTCGTCGCCGAGGCCGATGGCGTGGTCCAGCAGCTCGCCGTGCACGAGGGCGACGTCGTGCAGGACGGCGACCTGATCGCGGTGATCGGTTGAGCGGGCTTCTGGTCCGGCTCGCCGACAGCGCCGACTTCCCGGCGGTCGCCCGGCTGACCGTGGCCGCGTACGAGGCGGACGGTCAGCTCAAGGGCGAGCACGGGTACGGGGCGGTGCTGGCCGACGTCTCGACCCGGGCCGCCAGCGGCGAGGTGCTTGTCGCGGTGGACGAGGCGACCGGCGCGGTGCTCGGCTCGGTCACCTTCGTGCTGCCGGGCACCCCGTTCGCCGAGCTGTCCGGGCCGGGCGAGGCGGAATTCCGCATGCTGGCGGTCGACCCGGCCGCCCAGGGGCGGGGTGTGGGCGCGGCGCTGGCCCAGGCGTGCGTCGACCGGGCGGCCGAGCTGGGCTGTACGGCGGTCGTCATCTGCGTCCGCGCGGGGATGGCCGTTTCGGCCCACCGGCTCTACGAGCGCCTCGGGTTCGTCCGCATGCCGGAGAAGGACTGGTCGCCGGTGGAGGGCGTGGCCCTGCTGGGCCTGCGGCTGGAGCTGCCCCGCACCTGAGGCCGGCTCGTCAGCCCCGACCGCTGGCCAAGGCCGCGTCCTCGTCGGGCTCCGCGCCGATCGCGGCCAGCAACTCGTCGGCCACCTCCAGCGCCAGCCGGCGGCGTTCGGCGTCGGTGATGCCCGGCGCCCGCACGGCGAACCAGCTGGTGTGCACGGCGAACAGGGACAGGGTGGCGCGCAGTTGGGCGGCGGGGGAGTCGTCGCCCCGGCAGAGGGCGCTGGCGAGCCGCATCATCCGGCCACGCATCTGCTGGCCGGAGGAGAGGCTCTTGAGCACTGTCTGGTTCTGCTCGAAGAAGCGCATCACCGACGGCATGTCGCCGCCGAACATCGTGTCGGCGTAGCGGGAGATGAGAGCGCGGCGGGTGGCCAGGGTCGCGGGCTGTGAGTCGGCCCAGGCGGTCAGCGCGTCCATCTGATCCAGCCGATCCTCCACGAAGCTGGCGACGATGTCGTCCTTGCTCTTGAAGTGGTAGTAGAGCGCCGCCTTGGTGACGTTGAGGCGTTCGGCGATCTCCCGCAGCGAGGTCTTCTCGTAGCCCTGCTCGGTGAAGAGCTCCAACGCGACGGCCTTGATCCGCTCTCGGGTGCCGCCTGTGCTCTCCCTCACCTACGCCCCCCAATTCACTTGACCGTCAGTTGGTACCCAACTTACCGTGCGGCTAGTAAGGTGACTAGCCGGGCGGCAAGTAAGTAAGGCAATCTTTGGGGGGAGCTTACCCATGACACAGGCAACCCAGGCCGGCGCACGACCCAACGTACGGGTCGTGCTGTTCGGGCTGATGATCGCGATGATGCTCGCGATGCTCGACAACATGATCGTGAGCACCGCGCTGCCGCGGATCACCTTCGAGTTCGGCGGTGCCGGCCACTTCACGTGGATCGTCACGGCGTACATCCTCGGCACGACTGTCTCCACGCCGATTTGGGGCAAGCTCGGCGACCTCTACGGTCGCAAGACGGTCTTCCTGACCTCGGTGGTCATCTTCCTGATCGGATCGGCGCTCTGCGGCATGGCCGGCTCGGCGATGTTCGGCGGTGTCGACAAGGGCATGATGGAGCTGATCGCCTTCCGCGCCGTGCAGGGCCTGGGCGCCGGCGGCCTGATGGTCGGCGTGATGGCGATCATCGGCGATCTGGTGCCGCCGCGTGAGCGCGGGCGCTACCAGGGCATGATCGCTGGCATCATGGCCATCGCCATGGTGGCCGGCCCGCTGGTCGGCGGCTTCATCACCGACAACCTCTCCTGGCGCTGGGCGTTCTACGTGAACCTGCCGCTGGGCGGCGTCGCGCTGCTCGTGCTGATCACCACGATGCACCTGCCGAAGTACCGCACCGAGCACCGGATCGACTGGCTCGGCGCCGGCCTGCTCTCGGTCGGCATCACCGCGATCGTGCTGCTCACCACCTGGGGCGGCAACGAGTACGACTGGGTCTCGCCGCAGATCGTCGGCCTGGCCGTGCTGGCGCTGGTCGCGCTGGTGGCGTTCGGCCTCGTGGAGCGCCGGGTTCCGGAGCCGATCCTGCCGCTGGCGCTGTTCGCCAACCGCAACTTCGCGCTGATCTCGGTGATCGGCTTCCTGCTCGGCTTCGCGATGTTCGGCGCGATGAACTTCCTGCCGCTCTACCAGCAGACCGTGCAGGGGGCCTCGGCCACCAACAGCGGCCTGCTGCTGCTGCCGTTGATGTTCGGCATGCTGGTGGTCTCGCTGGTCATCGGCCGGGCGATCACCAAGAACGGTAGGTACCGGGCGTACCCGATCATCGGCGGCGTGGTGATGACCGGGGGCATGGCGCTGCTCTCCATGCTCGCCCTCGACACCAGCAAGCTGCAGTCCTCGCTCTACATGGTCGTGCTGGGCGTCGGCATGGGCTTCCTCATGCAGACCTCCATGCTGATCGCGCAGAACAGCGTGGAGCAGAAGGACCTGGGCGCGGCGAGCGGCGCGGCCACCTTCTTCCGGTCGATCGGCGGCTCGTTCGGTGTCTCGCTCTTCGGCGCGATCTTCGCCAACCAGCTCGCCGGCTCCGCCGCCGGCAAGGCGTTCAGCGGCGGCGGCGAGGGCGGGATGGACCTGGAGAAGCTCAAGCAGCTGCCCGCCCAGACGCGTGAGCTGGTCCTCACCGGCCTCTCGGACGCGATCTCGCACGTGTTCCTCTGGGCCGTGCTGTTCACCATCGTGATCCCGGTGCTCGCCTGGTTCATCAAGGAGATCCCGCTGCGCACCGCCAACGAGGCGCCGCCGCAGGCCACCCCGGAGGAGGAGGCCGAGGTCGCCCTCGGCAAGGCCCCGGTCGCCTGAGCCCACCCGGCACCCGCGCGCCGCGTCGTCCCCCGGTGGGGAGGGCGCGGCGCGCGGGTCAGGAGCGGCGGGTCAGCCGTTGCCAGAGGCGGCGCAGCGGGTTGCGGGGGCGGGGGATTCGGGGGGCCAGCTCGCCGAGCATCCGGGTGGCCAGTGCCGCGGTGTCCGGGTCCAGGGCGGGGGCGGCCAGCGCGAGGTGGGCCAGCGAGACCGCGATCGGCACCGGCCGGGCCTGGGCCACCGCCGCCGCGTCGGCCAACCGGTCCGCCACCACGCGGGCCACGTCCGGCCGCACCGCCGGGTCCACCCAGGCGGCGGTGATCAGGGCGAACAGCGCCGCCTCGGTGACCCAGTCCTCCACACCCCAGACCAGGTCCACCAGCACCCGGCGTCGGGTCGAGTCCGCCCAGGGCTCGTCGGTGCGCTGGTGCAGCAGCCCCAGACAGGCCCAGACCTGCACCCCGCGGACCCAGATCGACGGATCCTGGGCGGCCAGCAGTCGTCCCAGCCCGCTCGCCGGTGCCGCGGGCGGGTGCACCAGCAGCCCGAGCAGGTCGTCGACGTCCAGGCCGGCCAGGCCCACCGCCGCGTCGTAGGCCGCTGGCGGGTGCGGCCACGCCGGGTGGGCCACCTGTCCGATCCGTTCGACCGCCGCCGCCGAGGGCGCCGGCAGCGCCGGCGTCGGCACGTTCTCCGCGAAATGCCACAGCCGCTGCGCGGACGGGCGTCGGGGCTCGCGCGGGTCCGGCTCCGCGGCGCCGGCGACCTCGATCCGCAGTCCGGGCGCCACCGCCGTCGCCGTCCGTAGGGCGCTCGGTGGGGCTGCCGCCGCGAGGCGTACGGCGCCGCCGATGCCGTTGTCGTCGTCGGCGACCGCCCGACGGAGCGCGTCGACCAGGGGGCCGCCGGCCGGCGTCAGTTGCCCGAGCCAGGGGCGTCCCCGGCAGCACTGGGCCAGATCGCCGTGCTCGTGGCTGTCGTCCGGATGGTCACGGATGAAGTCGGCGAGCGCGACCAGGTGGGACAGGTCGCCGTCGCGCAGGTGCCGCAGCCGGTGGGCGGTGTGCACCGCGCAGTCGAACGACGGGTCCCGGGCCAGCGCCCGCTCGGTCCACTCCAACGCCTCGTCGAGTCGGCCGCTCTCGGCCAGGGTGCCGGCGATGTCGGCGTAGATGGCCAGGTCGTCGGGGTCCAGGTCGACGGCCCGGCCGAGGGCCGCGAGGGCGTCGCGGGTCCGACCCGCGCTGCGGTACGCGTACCCGAGCCAGACCTCGCCCATTTTCGACGGCTGGCACCGTACTCCTCGGCTGGCCCAGCGGATCGCCAGCGCGACCTCGCCGAGCCGTCGGGCCAGCGCGGACGCCGCGCCCAGCAGGAGACCATGCTCGGGGTGCACGGTGGCGGCGTTGCGGGCCAGCGTGAGGTACGGCGTGAGGGCGTTCCGCCCGGCCCTCGGCACCGGGTCGGTCAGCGCCGCGCAGACCTGCATGAGGACGCGGGCGATGTGTTCCGGTTCCAGCCGTTCGGCCAGTTCGGAGGCGGTCACCCACGGCACGCCCGCCCACTGGGTGCCGGGGGTGTGACCGGTCGCCGCGGCCAGCAGCTCCAGCCCTTCGGCGGGGCGACCGGCGGCGGCCAGCAGGTGGGCGCGGGCGACGACCGTGCCCACGAAGGTGTGGTGGTTGATCGGGAAGAGGTCGAGCCCTCCTCCGTCGGCCGCGGCGAGGCGGGCCAGCGTCTCGTGCACCTCAGGCAGGGTGGGTGCCCGCGCCAGCGCGCCGGCCAGGTGGCCGGCGGCGTGGTGGAGGTCACCCTCGTCCAGTGCCAGCCGGGCCAGGGCCAGCTCCTCCGTCGCGGAGAGCGCGGGCTCGTCCCTTCCCTCTGGCACGGTGTCCTCTCGTCGCAGCTACAGACAGCGGGGCCAGCGTAGTTGATATTGAGATGATCAAGTGATCAACTGCGCACTGCTGCTCGAACAATTGCTGCTGTCAACTCTAACGTGCAAGACTGAGCAGGAAACGCGCGGCAATCGCGCAAGAGGGGAGCGTTCGTGACACGTGCAGGGTCCGGAATGGCGGCCGACATCGACGAGCAGCCCGCCGGCTACGCGCGCCTGCTCGACAGCGCCAACGCCGCGGCGATCGCCCGGGTGGCGGCTGTCGTGGCCGAGCGTCGACCGCGACACGTGGTCTTCACCGCCCGGGGCACGTCCGACCACGCGGCCCTCTACGGTGCGTACCTGACCGAGATCCGGCTCGGCCTGCCCGCCGGGCTCGCCTCGCCGAGCGTGGTCACCCTGTTCGGCGCCCGCCCCGACCTGTCCGACGCGCTCGTCGTCGGGGTCAGCCAGAGCGGTGGCTCACCCGACCTCGCCGAGGTGCTGCGCGCCGCGCGGGCCTCCGGCGCGCTCACCCTTGCGGTGACCAACGCCCCCGGCTCCCCGCTGGCCGAGACGGCCGAGTTGAGCATCGACATCGCCGCCGGGCACGAGCGGGCGGTGGCGGCGACGAAGACGTACACCGCCGAACTGCTCGCCCTGCTCATGCTGGTCGAGGGGATCCGGGCCGGCGACGGCGTGCTCCCGGCGGCCGAGCGGGAGGCGCTCGCCGCGCTGCCCGACCTGGCCACCAGGACGCTCGCCGACGACACCCCGGCCCAGCTCGCGCCGCGCTACCGCTTCGCCCGCCAACTGGTCACCACCGGCCGTGGGTACGCCTACCCGACCGCCCGCGAGGCCGCGCTGAAGCTGATGGAGACCTCGTACCTGCCGGCGCTCGCCTTCTCCGGCGCCGACCTGCTGCACGGCCCGCTCGCGATGACCGACCCGGAGGTCCCGGTGCTCGCCGTCGTCGGCTCCGGTCCGGGTGGCCGGTCGATGGGCGAGGTGCTGCCCCGCCTCGGCGAGCGCCGCGCCGACGTGGTGGTCGTCGGCTCCGCCGACGTGCCGGGCGCCACCCGGCTCGCCGTCCCCGAGGTCGACGAGCGGTACGCGCCACTGCTGGACATCCTCCCGTTGCAGCGTCTGGCGCTGGCGTTGGCCCTGACCCGTGGCGAGGACCCGGACGCGCCGCGCGGCCTGAAGAAGGTCACCGCGACGATGTGAGGCGCCGCGCGTC
This sequence comes from Micromonospora sp. NPDC049580, assembly GCF_040675595.1. Classification (NCBI taxonomy): domain Bacteria; kingdom Bacillati; phylum Actinomycetota; class Actinomycetes; order Micromonosporales; family Micromonosporaceae; genus Micromonospora; species Micromonospora sp. NPDC049580. Next base: position 2,760 of record NZ_JBFAPG010000236.1, on the reverse strand, counting down.
GTGGCACCCTGGTCACCGTGTCCACGCTGCGCGACCTCGCCGAGGAGCACACCCATCTCCGTCCGGCCGACATCGACCACCTGCACCGGATCGCCGGCGACTGGCAGCTGCTCTCCGATCTGTCCTTCGCCGACCTGCTGCTCTGGGTGCCGGTCGACGCCGAGGGCACGTTCCTCTGTGTCGCCCAGGTCCGCCCGACGACCGCGCCCACCGCGTACCAGGACGACCAGGTGGGCCGGATCATCGGCGGCTCAGAGGTGGCCCACCTGGGGGTCGCCTACTCCCAGGGGCGGATCTGGCGGGAGGGCGACCCGGTCTGGTACGGCGACGTGCCGGCCCGACACGAGGCGATCCCGGTCCGGCTACGCACCGCCGACGGCGAGGCCGGCGAAGTGATCGCGGTGGTCGGCCGCGACACCAACCTCTCCACCGCGCGTACGCCCAGCCAGCTGGAACTCAACTATCTGACCACGGCCGACGACCTGGCCCAGATGATCGCGGACGGCACCTTCCCGCCACCGCGGCACCCGGGCGAGACCACCTCCGCCCCCCGCGTCGGCGACGGCCTGGTCCGGCTGGACGCCGGTGGCAAGGTCACCTACGCGAGCCCGAACGCGCAGTCCGCGTACCGCCGGTTGGGCTACGCCTCCCACCTGGTGGGGGAGGATCTGGCCGCGCTGCACCGCCGGCTGGCGGGCGACCCGCTGGACGGCACCGAGGCGGCGAACGGCATCCTGGCGGCGTTGCGCGGCGAGGCGCCGCCCCGGCGGGAGATCGACGCACGCGGGGCCACGATGCTCACCCGCGCCCTGCCGCTGATGCCGGCCGGGGTGCCGATCGGCGCGCTCGTGCTGGTGCGCGACATCACCGAGGTCCGTCGTCGCGACCGGGCACTGATCACCAAGGACGCCACCATCCGGGAAATCCATCACCGGGTGAAGAACAACCTCCAGACGGTGGCCGCCCTGCTGCGGTTGCAGGCCCGCCGGGTGGCCATGCCGGAGGCCCGGGTCGCCCTGGAGGAGTCCGTCCGCCGGGTCGCTTCGATCGCTCTCGTGCACGAGACGCTCTCGATGTCCAGCGACGAGGCGGTCGAGTTCGACGGCATCGTCGACCGGGTCGCCAGCGCGGCGACCGAGGTCGCGGCGACCGAGGTGAGCGTCGGCATGCGCCGTAAGGGCAGCTTCGGCGTACTGCCCGCGGAGATCGCCACGTCGCTGGTGATGGTCCTCAACGAACTGCTGCTCAACGCCGTCGAACACGGCTTCCCGCCAGCCGACGAGACGGACGACGCACCCGTGCCGCCGACCTCGGGCGTGGTGCCGGCCGTCGTCGCCGAGTCTGATCCGTCGGCGCGACCGGAGGTGGTGGTCTCGGCGCACCGGTTCCGCAAGATGCTGCACGTCTCGGTGACCGACAACGGGCGCGGGCTGCCACCCGAGTTCGACGCCGAGCGCGGCAGCCGACTCGGTCTCCAGATCGTGCGGGCCCTGGTCACCGGCGAGCTGCGCGGCACCATCGAGCTGCGCGCGGGCGCCAAGGGCGGCACCGAGGCGCTGCTCGTCGTCCCGCTGGCCCGCAACGCCCCGGAAGGCCGCTCACAAGCCTGACCCCCGCCCGCGGCCACCCCGCCCGGTTACGCCTCCGTCGGCCGCTGGGGCTCTGGCGTTGGTGACGCGTTCGCGGTCCGGCGTTGGTGGCGCGTTCACCGTCCCGGCTTGCCGGCGCGGCGCGGCCGGGCAGTCATGTCGTTTGGAGCCCTATACCTGTGAGTCATAAATATGACTCACAGGTATATCGCCTACTGAGGTGTGACGGGCGACGGCTGGCGGGGTGTCCAGGCTGTCGCGCCGAGCCCTCCGACCCTGGGCGGCATCGGCCCGAGGCGACGACCGGGCTGGGGCGGTGGGTCAGCGATCGGGGCGGCTGGTCAGGAGCGCGACGGTCAGGCCGGGGCGCTGCCAGACCTGCGTGACGGTGAAGTCGGTGCGCAGCGCGTCGCCCTTGGCGCCGGGCACGGCGGCCAGCGGCTCGGCGTGCCGGCCGGAGACGACGAGCCACACTCGTGTCGTACCGGCCAGGCACTGTGCCGGTTGCGGGCACTCGGCGGCCCACAGGTCGCCCCGGCGGACCTCGTCCTCGGTGACCAGCACGTCGCGTGGGGGGTCGCCGAGGTGGTATTCGATGCCGAGGTCGAGGAAGAGCCAACTGTGCCGGGGCGAGTAGACCACCGCGTCCCCCGGACGTTGGCCGTCGGCGATCACCTGAGCCGCGCCCGCGTAGTCCACCGGCGCGCTGCGCGGCCACTCGTGGGTCCGGCGCAGCGCGGCCTGGTCGGGTAGGCCGAGCAGCGCGGCCAGGACCACCACGACGAGAGCGGCCGGTGGGGCCACGGCGGCCAGCGCCGCGCCCGCCAGCAGACACGCGAACGGCACCACGAAGACCAGGTACCGAGGAACCCACAGGGGTACGACCGTGCCGACGGCGAAGAGCAGCAGCACGGGCAGCAGCATCGCGCTCACCGGCAGCAGGGCGCGCCGCCCGAGCCGGGCAGCGCCCAGAGCGGCGACCCCGACCAGCAGACCGCCCACCACGCTGCTCTGGGCCACGCCGCCGGGCAGCGCGCTCAGGTCGTCCAGCCGGGCCGGATCGACCCAGCTCAACTGCTGGGAGCGCTGTCGACCCGGTCGAGCAGCAGCATCGGGTACCGGTGCGGCAGCAGGGCCCGCAGCTCGCCGTGTTCGAGTCTCATCAGGCGTT
>NZ_JBFAPG010000235.1:0-9311 GCF_040675595.1 Micromonospora sp. NPDC049580 | reverse complement strand
GGCCGGCCGGTGACCGCCGGCCCGGACGGTTCGCCGCGCGGTGGCCGAGGCACCCTGCCCGGCTCGGCCGGCGGTCGATCACGGCGACGTGGCGGGCCTGGCCTTCTGCGGGTGGATCGTCTCCTGCCGGGCGAGCATCGCGACGAACTCGCCGATCTTCCGCTGGCGGGTCTCCGCCCGTTTGACGGCGGGCAGGAAAGCTAGTACTCCCAGCAGGACATCCGTTCTGACCTGCTGTGGCGGTGTGGTTTTGTCCGTGGGCATGGAGCAGCCACCGCTGAGTCTCGTGGTTGTGTGGACCAAAGATACGGCGGTGGCCAGCCTCAACCACCTTCGAAGACGACCCACCGAGATTGCTCGCTACGTCGGCAGTACAGCACCTGAACCGCCTCCCGGCGGCCCATCTAAGCTGGGCCGCGGCGTTCGCTCGCTGCAGTGCGCTGCGGCCAAGCTCGTCGCGACGCGCCTTCCGCGGCGCCGACCCGGCATCAAACGAGTGACTTGAACCCAAGACAACCTCTTGTCGAGCCTCGTTCAGGGCTTGTCATTGCTTGTCAGAACCCCTTGTTACCGTCCGTAACCAAATCGAGCCTGTCGTTGATTGTCAAAAATAGGCTTTGGGCTGCACATACGCGATCAAACACTGGTCACTTCTTGTCACTGATTGTCAACGGCAGACGGGGGTTTTCGGGGGGTAAACGGGGGCCCGGCAAACAGGACAGTGCTGGGTCCCACCGCGCCCCGCTCCCCCACCATCGGGGACGTGCCGTCACCAGGAAGCAGCGTGCGCCTGCCCGTCGCGACTCGCCTACCCCGGGCAAGGGGCTCGTGTCGGTGGACCGCCGCGGAGTAAGCGGCACGGCCACCCGTTCGCGCTAAAGGTGTTGGACCTCGCCGTTGACGTGAACCTACTCGAGCAGCCGATCAAGCGTCTGTTCGATCCGTCGGACGACGCGGTCGACGTGCTGGTATGACCGGCCGGGCGAGCGGCATTGGCCGTGGCGTTGGAGTCGGGCCGAAGTTCGTGGACGGCGCCCTTGGACGCGCAGCGGCTGGCGCCTGGTGATGACGCGGCCACCGTCACCGCTGGGGCAGCTGCGAGACATCGTGGGGCGGCTGATCGCGCCCGGGCAGTGGCGGCCCGGGTAGCTGGAGATCCTGGTCGTGGCCGACGCCGGCTACGACGCGCCCCGGCTGGCGTTCCTCTTGCGTGAATTGCCCGTGCAGATCCTCGCGAGGATGCGCTCAGACCGGGTACTGCGCCGGGCCGTGCCACCTCGGCAGCCCGGGACGATCGGCTTCAGACAGGCGGCCGAGGCATCTCCCAGACCCGCTCGAACTCCCCGGCCACCTGCGGCCACACCAGCGCAAGACCGTCCGCTACCGAACGGATCTCTGCGGCCTGCGGTCCGCAGATGACGAACTCGTGCGGGATCAGGCGGCCCGACTGGTCCTTACGCCCCAGCGGATCTGCGATGCGTAACGCCACCCTGTCCCCGAAAGGGTGGCAGATCTCCGGCGCATCGCCGGTGCCCGCGAAAGCGGCTTCGTACTCCGGAAGAGGGTCCGGGAACCCGCCGGTGAGCAGGAAACGAAAACCCCACGCTCGGCCGCGGGTGGCCCAGATGAGGCTCATCGCACGCTCCGGAGCAGGATCTGGTTCTCCTCTCCCTTCTCCAGGTCTATCCGGAAGCCCGTCAGTGTGGCCGAGAGAAACTCTTTCTTGGACAGCGCCTCGGCATTGACTGCCCGGAGCTTGTCCCCGGCCAGTTTCGCCGCGCTGCTCATGAGGTCCGGGCCGACGAGATTCATCAGCAGACCCAGCGGGCCGGGCAGTTTGGTCTTGGCCAACAGCGCGAGTGCCAGATCGTCGGCACGACCGAGTAAGCCCTCGAACAAGCGTGCTGGGAGCTCTGTCAACTCGTGCCACCGGTGATGCCGCTCGAACGGCAGGACGGCGGCCAGCGGCAGGATCAGATCCAACCCGACACGCTCGGTCACCGCGATTTTTCCCGGCTCGAACTTCGCCGACGAGAGCAGCACGAAGTCCTCGCCCACCGACAGTGCCTCGCGGCCCTCTACCAGCCCGGCGATCGCCTCGCGCAGCTGCTCGAGGTCGTCGCATGCCTTGGCTACGAGCAGATCACGGAACCTGTACACGTCCATGTCCGGCAGGAGGTCGGCCTTGGACAGCGCCATCACCCAAATCCGAGGGAACTGGGCGAGCGGCTTGCCGTCCTCCAGCAGCTCGTCACGTAGCGACAGCACGCCGTTGCGGAGATTGCCGAACAGAGACTTGAGGTACCGATCCTCCTCGCCCGCGTTGTCGAGCAGCCTCTGGCCGTCGACCAGCAGCAGGGCGACATCCGAGCTCAGCAAGGACCGGAAGGTGTCGGCGCGACGCTGGGCCTCCTCCGGGCTCTGCACGGACTGCTCGAACCACTCCCCCGGATAGTCGTGCCAGACCACCCGCAGCACGTCGAACGGCCGGGACTTCGCCGCCGCGGGATCTGATCCGTCCTTCATCTGCACCTTGAAGGCGTACGACGTGGCGGCAAAGCGTGTGGTGAGCGGCAGCGTTCCCTCGTCCTTCATGCCGAGGTAGTTCTTGTGCAGCCGGTTACCCTGGCCGATGTCTTCCGCTAGGACGTGGAAGAGGCTCCTCTTCAGATACTTCGGCTCCTGCGTGCCACCGTAGAACGACGAGAGCAGAACGGTCTTTCCGCTACCACTCTCCCCAAACACCGCAATGTGCTGCTCGAACGCCCTCGGCTGCATGCGAGGACCTTACGCGAACCGGCGATCATCGTGGTGCACCGACCAAGGGGCCGGCGCATCGGAAAGAGGGCGAGGTGACATCTGAGATGGCTGCCCTGTGGGCGGGCTGGAATGATGTCGCTGTGCCCAAGCCTTAACCCCGAGAGTTCCGATGACGTCGTGCATGTCTCGTGACCGCGAGCGGGGAGTGACCATGGAACCTTTGCCAGCTCGTTCCTGCAGGGTCGACTGGCCAGGTGCCGTTAGCTGCCCTGGCGATAGCCGCGGTACAGCGCACGCGCGCGCGACGCGACGGTCTGCGGAGTCAGCCGGTCCCGGACATCGAGCAGATACCCGACCGGTGAGGTTTGTTTCGCAGACCTGCGCGCGGCCGAGACGCTCCACCACGCGCCGCCCACCGTTGCCACCACGCCTACGGTCGTGGCGGCGACAGGCACGTTGTCCGTGAGCGCTGCCACGGTCGCCGGAGGCGTAAACGAGCCCGCAAGCAGCAGCGACCTCGTTGGCTCCATCCGATGCAGCGCCAGACCTCGCTCGAGCTTCTTGAGTGGAACCTCAATGGTCTGCGTGACGTGTTCTGCGAAGGCTTCCAACCTCTGTCGGTCGTAAGCGATCCCGGCGAGCGTCGATAGCTCCTGCTGTTGGCCAGCAACGTACTCGCGAAAAGCTTGCAATTCCTCCTCAAGGTCGGTGCGGCACCGAAGATGGCCTCTGGTGAGACATCGTCGAGGTTGCCAGGCCGCACGTAGTTGAGCGCGAGCGAGACATAGGTGTGGACGCCATTGCCTTCCAGGCGCGGAGCCTCCTTGGCGTCCTCGGTGTCACCGCTGACGCCAAGGAGCCGCAGCGCGGCCGCAACATTGCCGTTCACCGTTGCTCGCCTAAAATCCGCTTGGTCGGTCAGCGGGTTGTAGCCAGCTTCCTGGCCGACGCGACGCGCCACCACGGTCATGTAGGCGCCGGCCAGCGTCGGATGCAACCCGATCCACTCGGCCATCACCGCCCCACGATGAGGTGTTTCGGGCAGCATCGCTCGTCCCTGTTGCGCCAAGCCCATATCGCACAACTTGGCGAGGAGCCGCTCAGGGAACTTCGCAATATGGATCCAGCCGAGAGCCGGCACGTCAGGCCCAAGGTCACCAAACGGTACGCCGTCGAAGTCGGCTAGCGCGCGTTCGACGCTGAACTCGCGCACGAGATCTTCGCTGTGGCGGCGATCTGGCGGACGTCGTCGACCTCATGCTCGCCACCGGTGCCCGCATCGGCGAGATCCTCGCCCTGCGATGGGAGGACCTGAACCTCGGCGCCGAACGCCCCACCCTGACGATCTGCGGCACGCTCGTCTTCGTCAAAGGCCAGGGCGTCTTCCGCCAACCCTGGACCAAGAGCGACGCCGGCTGGCGGATGGTCGTGCTGCCCCGGTTCGCCGTCGGCATGATCATGGCCCGCAAGCTCGTCGCCGCCGACAACCCCCTCGACGCGATCTTCGCCTCCCGACGCGGCACCTGGCTGTCACCCAACAACGTCCGCCGTCAGTGGCGTGAGGCTCGCGCCGACACCGACCTCGCCTGGGTCACCCCGCACACCTTCCGCAAGACCGTCGCCACCCTCATCAAGGAAGAGACCGACACGAAGAGCGCCGCAGCACAGCTTGGACATTCCAGCGAGGAGGTCACCGCTACGTACTACATCGCCAAGCCCGCCCAAGCCCCGGACGTCTCGGACATCCTTGAACGACTCGGCGCCGACCGCAATGAGCAGCGGGGGCCCGCAGCCCACGAAGCCCAACGATGCACAGGGATGACAAACCTGGTTGCCGACCCCAGTAAACGGGGGGTTTTCGGGGGGCGGTTCAAAACCCCATAGATAAACTTAAAGCCCTGACCAGCGTTTCCGCTGGTCAGGGCTTTAAGTCTGTCGGGACGGCCGGATTCGAACCGACGACCCCTTGACCCCCAGTCAAGTGCGCTACCAAGCTGCGCCACGTCCCGCCCCCGCAAGGGTTTCCCCTGCGACAGCCGGTACAGCTTAGCGCAGCGCCTGCCGGTCGGCCGCACAGGCCCCACCCGGGTCGTGCGGGTCGCGAACCACCGCACACCGCCTAGAGCGTCCTAGGAGGGTGGGGTAGGGAAATGCCGGATGGCCTCGGAGGACCATCCGGCATTTTGGGCGTGCAGGGTCAGCCGTGCGCCTTGCCTCGGCCGCCGGGGCCGAGCTTCTTGCGGGGGCGTACCGAGATCTCGATGGGGCTGCCCTCGTACCCGAACTCCTCGCGGAGCTTGCGCTCGACGAAGCGCTGGTATCCGGCGTCCAGCGGGCCGGTGGTGAAGAGCACGAACCGCGGCGGCGCCACCCCGGCCTGGGTGGCGAACAGGATGCGTGGCGCGCGTCCGCCGCGCACCGGGTGCGGGGTGGCCTGCACCAGCGCGGTCAGCCACTGGTTGAGGTGCGCGGTCGGCACCCGGGTCTCCCAGCTGGCGAGGGCCTTGTTCAGGGCCGGCGCCAGCTTGTCCACCGCGCGGCCGGTCATCGCCGACAGGTTCAGCCGGATCGCCCAGGGGATGCGGCGCAGCTCCCGGTCGATCTCCTTGTCCAGGTAGTACCGGCGGTCGGCGTCGACCAGGTCCCACTTGTTGAACGCGATGACGAGCGCCCGGCCCGCCTCGGTCACCATCGTCAGGATCCGCTGGTCCTGCTCGCTGATCGGCTCGCTGGCGTCCAGCAGCACCACGGCCACCTCGGCGGCCTCGATCGCGCCGGCGGTACGCAGGCTGGCGTAGTACTCGGTGCCGCTGGCCTTGCCGACCCGCTTGCGCAGACCGGCCGTGTCGACCAGCTGCCAGGTCTGACCGCCGATGTCGACCAGACTGTCCACCGGGTCCACAGTGGTGCCGGCGACCGAGTCGACGACCGCCCGCTCCTCGCCGGAGAACCGGTTGAGCAGGCTGGACTTGCCCACGTTCGGCCGACCGACCAGCGCCACCCGGCGCGGCCCGCGCGGCCGGTTCTCCACGATCTCCGGGGCCTCCGGCAGCGCGGCGAGGATGGCGTCCAACAGGTCACCGGAGCCGCGTCCGTGCAGCGCGGACACCGGGAACGGCTCGCCGAGGCCGAGCGACCACAGCGAGGTGGCCTCCATCTCGATGGCGGTGTTGTCGGCCTTGTTCGCCACCAGGATCACCGGCTTGGCGCTGCGCCGCAGCATCTTCACCGCGGCCTCGTCCACGTCCGTGGAGCCCACCATGGCGTCGACCACGAAGAGGACCACGTCGGCGGTGACCACTGCCGTCTCGGCCTGCGCCGCGATGGCCGCGGCCCGGTCCTTCGCGTCCGGTTCCCAACCGCCGGTGTCCACCACGGTGAACGACCGGCCGTTCCACTGCGCGTCGTACGGCACCCGGTCGCGGGTCACGCCGGGGACGTCCTCGACGACTGCCTGTCGACGGCCGATGATCCGGTTGACCAGGGTGGACTTGCCCACGTTCGGACGACCCACCACGGCCACCACCGGCTGCGGGCCGGTCGGCTCCTCGACGGCGACGTCGGGCTCGCGCAACTCAACCCATCCACCTGGATCGCTCATGCCACGCCCCGCTCGGTGAGCAGGTCACGCAGCCGGAGCACGACCTCGTCGATGCCCAGCTCGGTCGTGTCCAGTACGACGGCGTCCGGCGCCTGGGCCAACGGGTTGACCTTGCGGGTCGAGTCGAGCCGGTCCCGGCGGGCCAGGTCGGCGGCGGTGGCCGCCACGTCGGCGGCGTCCTCGGCGCTGCGCCGGGCGGCACGGGCCGCCTCGGAGGCGGTGAGGAAGACCTTCAGGTCGGCGTCCGGCGCCACGACCGAGCCGATGTCGCGACCCTCGACCACCATCCGACCGGCGTTGACGATCATCTCGCGCTGTCGGGCGACCAGCAGCTCACGGACCGCCGGCACCGCGGCGACGGCGGAGACCGCCCCGGTCACCTCGGGGCCACGGATGTCCGTGTCCACGCTCACACCGTCGACGGTCACGCCGTACCCCTGGGGGTCGGTGCCGATGCGCAGGTCCACCTCGCCGGCCACCTTCGCCACCGACGCGGCGTCCGTGAGGTCCACGCCGGAGCGCAGCACGGCCCACGTGATCGCCCGGTACATCGCCCCGGTGTCCAGGTAGCGCGCGCCGATGGCGGCGGCGAGCCGCCGCGACACGGTGGACTTACCCGAACCGGACGGCCCGTCCACAGCGACCACACGTCGCCCGGCCCGTACGTTTTCCTCCACCGTGTCCTCCTCAGCCCGTACCTCACGGATCGCCCGGTGCTCTGGCGCCGCAAGCGGTTTGTCAATCGTCATCAATCATGCCCGGGGTCCGTGGCGGACCCACGCGCGCCGCCGCCCGAGGCGACCCACGCCACCTCCGGCGGCCGCGTTCCGGCCGTCGCGAGCCTACCGGCAGCCGTACCCCGAACCTCGGGGGTCAGTCACCCACCGCGTTGAACAGGGCGGCGACCTCCGCGTTGGTCAGGCGCCGGAGACGCCCGGTGCGCAAATCGCCCAACCGGATCGGACCGATGGAGGTACGCACCAGACGGGTGACCGGGTGCCCGACCTCGTCCATCAACCGCCGGACGATGTGCTTGCGCCCTTCGTGCAGGCTCAGCTCCACCTGGGCGCTCTTGCCCAGGGTGCCCACCACCTTGAACGAGTCGACCTTGACCGGTCCGTCCTCCAGCTCGACACCCGCGAGGAGCCGCTTGCTGAGGTTGCGCGGGATCGGCCCGACCACCTCGGCCAGGTAGGTCTTCAGCACCTCGTACGAGGGGTGCATGAGTTTGTGCGCGAGGTTGCCGTCGTTGGTGAGCAGCAGCAGGCCCTCGCTGTCCGCGTCGAGCCGCCCGACGTGGTAGACCCGCTGATCCAGCCGTCTGCCGATGAAGTCGGCCAGCTCGGTGCGTCCCTTCTCGTCCGCCATGGTGGTGACCACCCCACGCGGCTTGTTCATCGCCACGTAGACCAGGCGGATGTCGACCTGCAGGCGCTCGCCGTCCACGTGGATCACCGCAGTGGCCGGGTCGACCTTGTCGCCGAGCTTCGCGACCCGCCCGTCCACGGTCACCCGGCGTCGGAAGATCAGGTCCTCGCAGGCACGCCGGGAGCCCACGCCGGCGGCGGCGAGCACCTTCTGCAGGCGCTCCGCCCCCTCGTAGACGGGGGCGTCGGATTTCGGGGAACGGTTATCGGGTCGCATCAGCAAGCTCTTCTACGTCGTCGGGCAGGAAGGGTGCGAGAGGTGGCAGCTCGTCGACGGTGTTCAGCCCGAGCTTCTCCAGGAACAGCGTGGTGGTCCGGTAGAGGAACGCCCCGCTGTCCGGTTCGGCGCCGCACTCCTCAACGAGGCCGCGGGTGACCAGCGTACGGACGACGCCGTCGCAGTTGACACCCCGGATGGCCGAGATCCGCGACCGGGTCACCGGCTGCTTGTACGCGACCACGGCCAGAGTCTCCAACGCCGCCTGGGTCAGCCGCACGGACTGCCCGTCCAGGACGAACCGCTCGACGTACGTAGCGTATTCCGGCCGGGTGTACAACCGCCAACCGCCCGCAGCCCTGCGCAGCTCGAACCCGTGCCCGGCGGCCGTGTAACCGGCGGCGATCTCGTCGAGCATCGGCCCGATCCGCTCGGCCGGCTGCTCCAACACCTGAGCCAGGACCAGCTCGCTGACCGGTTCGTCCACCACCAGCAGGATCGCCTCCAGCGCGCCGCGCAGCTCGGCGTCCGGCAGGTCGGGCGCGGGCTCCGGCGCGGCCGTCACCCGCCGCCGCCCCACAACCTCCCGCCGAGGTACGCCCCCAGCCCGCTCCCCCACCTGAGCCGCAGGAGTCTCGGCCACCCCGACCGCCTCACGAGGCTCGGAGGGCTCGCCCGACTCGGCGGACTCGGCAGACCCGGCGGATCCGGCGGACTCGGCGGATCCGGCGGACTCGGCGGACTCGGCGGACTCGGCGGACTCGGCGGACTCGGCGGACTCGGCAGACTCGGCAGACTCGGCAGAGATCTTGGAGGACTGCGGCCCCTGGAGGGGCGACTTGCCTCCAAGATCTTCGGCGGACATCGGCGGGACGGTGACCGCCCCAGGTGCGTCTGCGGGTTGGTCGGTGTCGCGTTCTCCGTCGACCGCGACGGCGCTGGGAGCCGCGGGGACCGTGCGGGTGTCGGGCTGCGCGGGCGCTTCGGGTGCACCGGCGGACGCGGGAGCGGCGGCAGCCTCGGCAGGTTCAGCAGCGTCGGGAGTCTCAGCAGCGTCGGAGGGCTCGGCAGCGTCGAAAGACTCAGCAGCCTCGGGCGCCTCGGCGGGGGTTGGGGCCGGTGGGCGGGGACGATTCCACGGCGGGACCCAGGCGGCGGCCTGGTCGGCCAGGGAGTCCCGGCGTTCCTCGTCACTCATCCCGCTCACCCTCCGTCGTTCCCGTTCCGCCCGCGCCCGCGGACTCCGCGCCGGCCTCCCCCGCCGATCCAGGCCCGGCCTCCGCCGTCGGCTCCGGCCCCGAGGGCG
>NZ_JBFAPG010000234.1:0-9324 GCF_040675595.1 Micromonospora sp. NPDC049580 | reverse complement strand
AGGGATCAAGCCTGACCGCCCGGAGCCGGGCACGGCAGGCCCCCGCCCCCCACCGCAACCACGGCAAGCCCAACCCAAACAGCTCAACCAGCAAGAGCAGAGAACCGCCGCCGCGCCCCCACCAGCACCACGAACGCCAGCGCCAGCCCCACCCCCATGGTCACCAGCAGCGGGCTCGGCGCCCCCGGCAGCAGCCCGGCCAGCGACCGCGACGCGGTGCCCAGCGCCAGGTAGAGACCGGCCCAGGCCGCCGCGCCGAGGGTCGCGCAGCCGAGGAACCGGCGGTACGACATCCGCAGCCCGCCGGCGGCCAGTGGCAGCAGCGCGTTGAACACCGGCAGGAACGGCGCGATCATCATCATCCGGCCACCGCCGCGGCTGAGGATCCCCTCCGCCGCGCTCCAGCGCGACTCACCGATCCAGCCCCCGATCCGGCTGTGACGCAGGCGCTCGGCGTAGCGGCGACCGACCAGGAAACTCAGCGACCAGCCCGCCAGGCAGCCGGCCAGCACCGCGGCGAAGGTGGCCAGCCCGGTGGCCGGGCGGCCCACCCCGACCGCGGCCAGGATCGCCACGTCACCGGGGATCAGCACACCCAGCAACGGTACGGCGTCGAAGAGCATGACCAGCCCGAGTGCGCCCATCAGCACCAGGATGGGCAGTTCTCCGACCTGGGCCAGCCATTGCGTCATGCCTCGTACGCTATGGCCGCCGCACCCCCGCGGACATCAGGTCACAGCCCCCAGCGCCCCCTGGTATCCGCCTCGGGGTCGCCCCTGAGAGGGCCCGCGCGTCACGCGGGTCGCAGCACCTGCACCCGGCGCAGCGACGAGTCCACCGACGGCTCGGTGGTGGGCACCGGATAGTCGGCCAGCACCCGCAGCCCGTCCGCGGGCAGGTGCCCCCGGCCGGGGTCCCCGACCAGCACCTCGGCGCCGGAGGCGACGGCCCGTCGCAGGAACGGCAGCATCCTCTCGGCCATCGGGCGGCTGTAGAACACGTCCCCGGCGACCACCAGATCGGCGTCGACGCCGACGCTGTCGAGCAGGTCGTCCCCGCTGGCGTCGATGGTGACCCGGTTGGCGCGCGCGTTGACGATGATGGCCGCCACGGCGTACGGGTCGATGTCGTTGGCGACGACGTCGGCGGCGCCGGCCAGCGCGGCGGCGATGGCCACCAGACCCGAGCCGGCGGCGAGGTCGAGGACGCGGCGTCCGGCGGCCAGCTCCGGATGGTCCAGCAGGTGCCGGGCCAGGGCCTGGCCGCCGGCCCAGGCGGAGGCCCAGTACGGCGGTGGCAGGGCGTGACCGGCGAGCGCCTCCATCCGGGCCCACCAGACGATCGCGTCCTCGGCGAGGTGCAGCCGCACCTCCGGGACGAACGGGGTGGGCACCAGTTGAAGCCGGTCCAGGCCGGAACCGGGCGCGTCGATCTCGCGCTCCAGCTCGGACAGCGCAGTGGCTGCGGCACCCCTCATCGGCGCAAGCATGCCGTAGCGGAGGGTGGTCGGGGCGGCTTTCGCGTGCCGGCGCGCACAGAGTTCATCTGAGTTCGAGTAAACACCTACGGCACTTCGGCCGGCAGATCGCGGCTTCGCCCGCTACTGTCGAACAGGTACGGGCGACCATCGGCCACAGGCCGGTGGTCCGCCGCTTTGAACAGGGAGAGATGCATGGCAACCGGCACGGTTAAGTGGTTCAACTCGGAAAAGGGCTTCGGCTTCATCGAGCAGGACGGTGGAGGGCCGGACGTGTTCGTCCACTACTCCGCCATCGCTTCGAGCGGCTACCGGGAGCTCAACGAGGGCCAGAAGGTCGAGTTCGAGGTGACCCAGGGCCAGAAGGGCCCGCAGGCGGACAACGTCCGCCCGATGTAGTTCCGTGCCGGTGACGGCGGTCGGTCCCCGGCCGCCGTCGCAGTGCACTCAAGACGCTGCCGGGGCGGCGGGCAGGTCCCGCCGCCCCCGGAGCGGCCCTATCAGCATGATCAGCGGGGTGATCGCCAACCAGGCGGTCATCACGCCGATCGCCGTGCCAACGCCGTAGCGCGCGCCGAGGGCTCCGGCCAGCACGGCCGCCAGCGGGATGGCACCGAAGTTGAGCAGGTGCATGCTCACCGTCACGCGGCCGAGCAGGTGGTGCGGTGTGTACGTCTGCCGGAAGGCGCCCTTGACCACGTTGCCGATGGCCACTCCGAGGCCGATCAGCACGCCGCCGAGGGCCGGCCAGACCAGCCCGACGCCGGGTGCGGCCAACGGGATGAGCAGGGCGGGCGGGCCGCTCAGGGCTGCCCCGATCAGCATGGCGCGCGCGGTGCCACACCGGCGGGCCAGGGCGGTGGCGAGCAGCGCGCCGATGATTCCCCCGGCGCTCATCACTCCGACCAGCACGCCCACCAGGCCCGGTGCGAGCCGCAGCTCACGCACCAGGAACACCACCAGGACCGCCTGGTAGCCGGTCAGACCGATGTTGCTGGCCGCGCCGAAGACGGTCAGCACCCGCAGGTACGGGTCGCGGATGACGAAGCGCAGTCCCTCGACGATGTCCCGACGCAGCGACCGGGACCGGTCCGGCCGGGCGGGGCGCGGCTCGGCGGTGCGGATGCGCAGCAGGAGGACCGCCGAGAACAGGAACGTCAGCGCGTCCAGCAGCAACGCGGCGACCGCCCCGGTGAGCTGGGCGATCAGGCCCGCGATGCCGGGCCCGACGACGTAACTCACGGTCTGCGTGGCCTGTAGTTTCGCGTTTCCCTCGGGCAGTTGCTCGGGCCGCAGCAGCACCGGCAGGTAGACCTGGTCGGCGGTCTCGAAGAAGACCCGTGCGGCGCCGGTGCCGAGCGCCACAAGCAGCAACTGCTCGACGGTGAGGTGGCCCAGGGCGGCGGTCACCGGCACGCTGAGGAACGCCAGGGCGCAGAGCAGGTCGCAGACCACCATCAGGGGCCGGCGTGGCAGCCGGTCCACCCACGCGCCGGCCGGGAGGCCGATCAGCAGCCAGGGCAGCCAGGCCGCGGCGGTGAGGACCGCCACCTCGAAGGTGCCGGCGTCGAGCACGGCGACCGCCACCAGGGGCAGCGCGACAGTGGTGACGTTGCTGCCGATGCTGCTGACCGTCTGCCCGGCCCAGAGCAGGCGGAAGTCGCGATGCCGCAGCAGCCCGCCGGCCGGTCGGAGCGGGCTCGGGTCGGTGCGGGTGGCCGCCGTCACGGCCGGGCCGGTACGCCGTGGACGAACACGAAGACGGGCTGGCGTTCGCGGCCGTCGTCGGGCAGCGGTCGGGCCGCCCAGCGATCCAGCAGGTCGATCATCTCGCGGCTCAGCTCGGCCAGTTCCTCGGGCGTGAGGTGCAGCCACTTGTCCGTCGAGAACGGCGCGTCGGCCCAGGCGGCCTGCGCCGACTCGTCGCTGGCGTGCCAGGCGCGCGCCAGGGAGACGTGCCGGTCCAGGTTGAGTGAGGTGGCGGCGTCGGCGACGGCCCGGGCCGCCGGGTCGGCGTCGAAGTCGGCGTTGGACCAGCGCACTCCCCGGGTGACGAGCTGCCACCACCGTTCGCGGCGGTCGCGGGCCAACTCGGGAGCCTCGGTGACGAGGTCGGCGGCGGCGAGCACCTTGAGGTGGTGGCTGACGTTCGCCGGCGCCTGGTCGGTGCGTTCGGCGAGCAGGCCGACGGTCGACGGGCCGTGCACCTTGAGCACGTCCATCAGTCGGCGGCGCAGCGGGTGGGCCATGGCGGCCAGCACTCGCGAGTCGGTGACCTGGCGTACGTCGGGTGTGTCCATGGCGCGAGCATCGCATCCGCAATGGCAGTTGCGCAACGACTATTGCCCAATCGTTCTTGCGGATAGTGGTGGGGAGGGGCGGCCCGGTGGGGACGAGCCGCCCCTCGCTCAGGCGACGAGCCGGCGGCCCAGTTCGTCGGCGACCTGCTTGGCGATGGAAGGCGGGATGGCCGCGGCGATCTTCTCCGGCGTCAGGCCGGCCAGCACGCCCGCGATGATCGCCGGTTCGTCGGTGAAGTCGCGCCCGGCCAGCGTGTTCAGCGCCGTCTGGATGGCGGTGATCTGCACGCCGAGGCTCTTGAGGTTCGGGTGGCCGGTCACCGGCGCTCCGGTGTCGTCCCGCCCCTCGGCCAGGCGCAGGTAGACCTGACCGATCGGGTTACGACCGTCGAGCACGGTCAGGTTCTTGTGGACGGTGGCCAGCCAGTTGTGTTCTTCGGGGGTCATGTCGTCGTCCTCCAGGAGTCCGATGGAGCTGAGGTAGCGGCGGAACAGTGGCCGCTGGTCACCGCCGGCCTTGATGGCGTCACGGAAGAAGCTGAAGTGGGTGTGCCAGCGGTGCGAGCTGTCGCCGCTGGTGCGCTTGCCGAGCCGGTCCCACCGCTTCACGGTCGTACCGTCGGGGCTGTAGATGATCTCGCGGATGTCCCGGGTGTCCGCCGCGTTCGCGGTGCACTGACCCACACACCAGAGCGAGAAGCTGGGCAGGGTGTGCGTACGTCCGCCGGAACGGACCTCGAAGCCGCCGACGTCGAGCGCCGCCGCGTCGAGGGTCAGACCGTTGCGGTCCCGCGACGACTCCACCACCGAGTAGTCGTTGGTCACCACCCGGTCCGATCCGCAGTGGTAGCCGCCCCGGTGGGCCGCGTCACCGACGATCCCGACCTCCGCTGGTTCCAGGTCGGCGTCGCGAACGGTGTTCGGGTCGACGTTGAGGTGCGTGAGAAGGAGACTTCGGACGGCAAACAGGTTCGCCGGAGCCCGGGTCATGGGGCCCCCTTCCGATTGACGGGGGCCGGACATGACGTCACACCGCGTACGCGGTGCTGGGCCTCACGCGAGCCCGGCCTACTGGTGCACGGCGCCGGGCGTTGACCCAACCATAGCCCGCACAAAACATGAACGCCCAGCTCAGATGGGGTATCTTCGTTTCAGATGCTGCGCGGGGCAGTGTGGACGATCGGCAGCCACAGCGCCGAGGGATGCGCCGGATCGTGCAGAACCTGCCGCCAGCCGGCACGCAGCGTAACGGCCGTGCCGAGGGGCTCCCCACTGCCCGGGTTGCGCGCCCAGCGCGGGTGGGCGCCGCCGGCGACCTGGACGCGCAGTCGGTGCCCGGCCGCGAACCGGTACGCGGTCGGCCAGAGCGGCAACGGCACCCGCAGCGCCCCGGACCCGTCGAGGGCGAACCGGCCGGGTGCGACCCGGACCAGTCCGTCGCACACGTTGCGAGAGCGCCCTCGCCGGTCCACATCGCACAGCCGGACGTAGACGTCCAGGTACCCGAGCTCGCTGCGGACGTGGATCTCCGCGCGTACGCCGCCGATCACCTCTACCGGTTCGGTGAGCGGAGCGCTGGTGTACGTCAGGACGTCGGGCCGGGCCTCGACGTGCCGGTTGTCCACCGGGCCGGCCCGCTTGGCGACCAGCAGCGGGCCACCGAGCGACGGGGTGGGGTCGGCCGGGTCGTACCGGAACTCGTCCGGGGCCGAGGGGTTCGGCGGGCGGATCGCCAGCTCGCCTCCCGGGTGCAGGTGCCACGGGGTGTCGGTGGCCGGTGGTGGCCAGTCCGGCAGGTCCCGCCAGCCGCCGTCGGGACCGCCCACGTGCAGCCGGACCGGGGCCCCGCGGGACACCTCGGTGGGCCGCCGCTCGTCGGCCGCAGACCCGCCCAGATGCTCGTCCAGCCAGGCCAGTCCCTCGCGCAACGCGGCCACGAAGAGACCGGGGCTGCCGTGCGTCCACGGGCCGATCACCAGCCGCGGCCGGGCGCCCGCGGCGCGCAGGGTGGCGTGGTCGTCGAGCTGGGCGGGCAGGAAGATGTCGTGCCAGCCGGTGACCATGACCACGGGTGCGCGCACGCGGGCCACCCGGTCGGCGAAGACCCGGCCCTTCCAGTACGCGGCGTCGGGATGGCGCAGCCACTCCTGAAAGAACGGGATGGTGACGCCGGTGGCGACCCGGTCCGCTCCGGCCAGCGGCAGGTGATCCAGTGCGGCAGCCAAGCGGGGCTGCCCACGTTTGAGTTCCCACTGCCGGGCCAGCCTCGACACGGTCTGGGCGTGCAGCAGCTCGGCCCAGGTCAGCACGGTGTCCAGGGCGAACGACTCCCCCGCGTACGTCGAGTCCCGGGTGGACGACGCGGTCACCACCGCGACCATCGCGCGCAGGTCCTCGCCGGCGTCGGCGGCCAGCGCCCACTGGGCGAAGCCCTGGTAGCTGACGCCGAACATGCCGAGCGCTCCGGACCACCAGGGCTGGCGGCGCAGCCAGTCCAGGGTGTCCACCCCGTCGTCGCGCTCGTGCACCAGTGGGGCGAACGTGCCACCGGAGCCGCCCGTGCCCCGGCAGGACTGGATCACCGCGTGTCGACCGCGCGCGGCGAGCAACCAGCCGAGCAGCCGCAACGGCCCGCCCCGCCCGTACGGGGTGCGGATCAGCACGGTCGGGGCGGACCGGTCGGCCGGGGCGTAGTGGTCGGTCCGCAGCACGACGCCGTCGCGCACCCGGATCGGGATGTCGCGGGTGACCCGCACCGGGCCGGGGCGCACGGCGGGAAGCCGCAGCGCGGCAGCGGCGAGGCGGGCGACGAGCCGGCCCGGCACGCTCAGCCCGTCGTCCGGCGGGGCGGCTCGGGCCGGGCGGCGCGGACCGCGTCGCGGTGCGCCCGCAGCGACTCGCCCATCTCCGCCAGGAACCGGTGCACCACCTCCAGCTCGTCCTCGCCGAAGCGGTCCATCACCGTGTCGGTGCGGGCGCCCAGCGGCCGGAAGAACTCCATGGCCAGCGCGGCGCCCTGGTCGGCGTAGTGCAGCAGCACCTTGCGTCGGTCGACGGTGTCCCGGTCCCGGCGGATGTGCCCGGCCCGCTCCAGCCGGTCGATCAGGGCGGTGACCGACCCGGACGACAGGTTGAGCTGCTCGCCGAGGCGGCCGGGGGTGATCGGGTCACCGAACAGCTCGGCGTCCATGACCGCGATCAGCGCGTTCAGGTCGGTCGGGTTGAGGCCGTGCAGGTTGGCGAAGGCGTGGCCGACCTGCTGGGCGTCCACCGCGTACCGCCGGAGGTTGTTGGTGATCTCCGCGACCAGCTGATCGCGGCGCGTGTCGCGCCGCCGGTACATGCCGTGAGTCGCCACCTCGCGCCGCTTCTCCCCGTCGTCGGTCCCCGGGTTGCAGCATAGAACAGCCGCCGATAATCTCGTCTATCAAGATACTCGACTCTCGAAAGATCTAGGGGTCACCGATGTCTGTCTTCACCACTGTCGCGCGGGGCCGGCTGGCCGCCTGGCTCACCGTGGCCGCCGCGCTCGTCGTGGGCGCGGCCGTCTTCGGGATACCCCGACCGGACAACCCGGCGCCGGTCTCCGCCACCGGCCTGTCCGTGCAGTGGGAGTCGACCCAGGTGCAGCGCCTCCAGGACCAGCTGCCGTCCAGCGACGTCCAGCCGGCCATCGTGGTCGTCAGTCGGGGCGACGGTGCGGCGTTGAACGAGGCCGACCGGGCCGCCCTCGCCGCCCGCTCCGGCGACCTGGGTCGCTTCGCGGTGGGCGGTCGGGTCAGCCCTGCGCAGGTCTCCCCGGACGGCACCGTCGCGCTCGTCGCCGTGCCGCTGGACACCGCCGGCGGCCAGGAGGCGGTCACCGAGACCGTCACCCAGCTGCGCGACACGCTCGCGGACCTGCCCGACGGGCTGGCCGCCGAGGTCACCGGCGCCCCCGCCTTCACCGCGGATCTGTCGTCCGTCTTCGAGGGCGCCGACGTCAGCCTGCTCGCGGTGACCGCCGCCGTGGTCGCGTTGCTGCTGCTGATCACGTACCGCAGTCCGTTCCTGTGGATCGTTCCGCTGCTCGTGGTCGCGGCGACCGAACAGCTCACCCTGCGCGCGGTGGACACGATCGTGCCGGCCGTCGGCATCAACCTCCAAGAGGGCCAGGTCACCGGCATCGCCAGCGTGCTGGTCTTCGGCGCCGCCACCGACTACGCCCTGCTGCTCATCGCCCGCTACCGGGAGGAGCTGCGGCGCGAGGAGAACCGCTTCGCGGCGATGCGCGCCGCGCTGCGGCGTACCGCGGAGCCCATCCTGGCCAGCGGCGGAACCGTGGTGCTCGGTGTGCTCACCCTGCTGCTCAGCGAGCAGGAGACGAACCGGGCACTGGCCGTGGCCTGCGCCACCGGTGTGGTCTTCGCCATGCTCTCGGCGCTGTTCGTGCTCCCCGCCGTGCTGGTGCTCTTCGGTCGCGGGCTGTTCTGGCCCTTCGTACCCCGCGTCGGCGGCCCGGTGCGCGAGGGCCGGCTCTGGGGTCGGCTCGGCAGTGCCGTGCAACGCCGTCCGGTGGTCGTCGCGGTGCTGGCCACCCTGCTGCTCGGCGGCCTGGCGCTCGGTGGGCTCGGGATCCGCACCGGCCTGTCCGAGACCGAGCAGTTCCGGGCCCAGCCCGAGGCGGTGACCGGCGCGCAGACCCTGGCCCGGGCGTTCCCCGCCGGCAGCACCCAACCGGTGGCCGTGCTCACCACCCCGGCGGCGGTGCGGGCGGTCACCGACGTCGCCGCCGCCGTTCCCGGCGTCGCCTCCGCGCGACCCGGCGACGCCGGCGAGGCCGTCGCCCAGGTCGACGTGGTGCTGGACGCCGAACCCGGCACGACCGCCTCGGACCGCACGATCGAGGCGCTGCGCGACGCGGTCGCCGCCGTTCCCGGCTCCGCTCCCCCGGCCGTCGCCGGCGCCGACGCGCCCGCCGGGGCGATCGTCGGTGGTTCGGTGGCCGCCACGTACGACTCCGAACAGGCCAACGACCGCGACCTGCGGTTGATCCTGCCGATCATCCTGCTGCTCGTCGGCGCGGTGCTCGTGCTGCTGCTGCGGGGTCTGCTGGCGCCGGTGCTGCTGGTGCTCACCGTGATCGCGTCGTTCTTCGCCAGCCTCGGTGCCGCGTGGCTGCTCTTCGACCACGTGCTCGATTTCCCGGCGCTCGACAGCGGCGTGCTGCTGCTGGCCTTCGTGTTCCTGGTCGCCCTCGGCGTGGACTACAACATCTTCCTGGTCACCCGTGCTCGGGAGGACGCCCGCAGCACGGGCACCCGCGCCGGGATGTTGTCCGCGTTGCGGGTCACCGGAGGTGTGATCACCAGCGCCGGAGTGCTGCTCGCCGCGGTGTTCGCCGTGCTCGGTGTGCTGCCGCTGATCACGCTCACGCAGATCGGCATCATCGTCTGCATCGGCGTCCTGCTGGACACGCTGCTGGTCCGCACGGTCCTGGTGCCGGCGCTGGCGTTCCTGCTCGGGGACCGTTTCTGGTGGCCGGGCCGCGTCGACGCCCACCCGGGC
>NZ_JBFAPG010000233.1:0-9326 GCF_040675595.1 Micromonospora sp. NPDC049580 | reverse complement strand
CGGCCGTGTCGTCCGGCTCAGCCCATGGGCACGGCGTTGCCGGCGGGGATGTCCTCCTTGCGCACCTTCACCAGGACCAGCGTGACCAGCCCGGCGAGCACGATCAGGGCCGCGCCCCAGGCGAACGCCACACGGTAGCCGTGCACGAGCGCCTCGACCTGGGTGACCGGGTTCGGCGCCCGGCCGACCAGGTACGCGGCCACCGCGCTGGTGTAGAAGGTGTTCAGCAGCGCGGTGCCCAGCGAGCCGCCGATCTGCTGCGTCGCGTTCAGCGTCGCGCTGGCCGCTCCGGCGTCGTGCTCCGGCACCCCGACCAGCGCGAGGCTGGACAGCGGCACGAAGGTGAAGCCGAGGCCCATGCCGAGGATGACCTGGGCGGGCAGCAGGAGGGTGAGGAACGAGGTGTCCACGTCGATCTGGGTGAGCGTCAGCATGGCCACGGCGGCGAGCACGGCACCGCCGACCATCAGCGGCTTTGCGCCCACCTTCGGCATCAGCTGGCTGGCGCCACCCGCCGCGATCAGCACGCCCACGGTGACCGGCAGCGACGCGAGCCCTGCCTCGAGGGGCTTGTACTGCAACACCACCTGGAAGTAGAAGGTGAGGAACAGGAACGCCCCGAACAGGCCGGCACCGATAAGCGTGGAGGCGAGGTACGCCCCGCCCCGGTTGCGGTCCAGGATGATCCGCAGCGGCAGCAGCGGGTGGTTGGAGCGCAGCTCGATCACCACGAAGGCGGCCAGCAGCACCACACCGGCGGCGATGAAGCCGAGCGTCGCGGTGGCGTCCCAACCGTCCTCGGCGGCCTTGGTGAAGCCGTACACCAGGGAGACCAGGCCGGCGGTGACGACGACCGCGCCGGGCACGTCGTAGCGGGTGTTGCCGTGCGCCCGGCTCTCCGGCACCAGCGGGATCGCGAAGGCGATCGCGACGGCGGCGACCGGGATGTTGACCAGCAGGCACCAGCGCCAGTCGGCGTACTCGGTCAGCACCCCGCCGAGCAGCAGCCCGACCGCGGACCCACCGCCGGCGATCGCGCCGTACACGGCGAACGCCTTGGCCCGCTCCGTGGCCTCGGTGAACAGCACCGTGAGCAGCGCCAGCGCGGCCGGGGCGAGCAGCGCGCCGAAGGCGCCCTGCAACGCGCGGGCGGCGAACAGCATCTCGCCGCTGGTGGCCAGACCGCCCAGCGCGGACGCCAGCGCGAAGCCGACCATGCCGACGAGGAACGTGCGCTTGCGACCCCAGTAGTCGGCGATCCGGCCGCCGAGCAGGAGCAGACCGCCGAAGGCCAGCGTGTAGGCGGTGATCACCCACTGCCGGTTCGCGTCGGTGATCCCCAGGTCCGCCTGGGCCTGCGGGAGCGCGATGTTCACGATCGTGGCGTCCAGGACGACCATCAGCTGTGAGACCGCGATGACCGCCAGCGCGATCCAGCGCCGCGGGTGCGGCGCGCCTGTCGACGTCCCGGCGCCGGGTGCGCCGGGGGCTGTCGAGGTGGTTCCGGGCATGGTGAAGCCTTCCGTGGTGCGGATGTCGAGGGATCAGGCCTGGGACGGGCGGTCGTGCTGGTAGCGGAGCACCGGGATCAGCACCTGGTCGACGACCTGGGTGAGGAACGCATCGTCGGCGGGCAGGCCGTGCGCGACGACGCGGGACAGGGTGAGCGCGGGCGCCAGGTCGTGGAACAGCTCCCGTTCACCGGCGTCCGGGGGGATCTCCCCGCGGGCGGCGGCGCGGACGAGGATGGCCGTGCTGGCCACCCGCCCGGCGGGCAGCACCTGGTGGCGTACCAGGCGTTCCAGCTCCGGGCTGGTCCGCATGGCGAAGGTCAGCGCCTGCATCAGGTCGCAGTCGGCGACGCAGATGGCTGCGGTGGCACGCAGCAGCTCGATCAGGTCGCCCCGCAGCGAGCCGGTGTCGGGCGGGTTGTGCACGCCGACCTGACGGTCGCGCAGGGCGGCGACGACCAGCTCGGCCTTGCCGTCCCACCGCCGGTAGATGGTGGCCTTGCTCACGTGTGCGCGGGCGGCGACGGCGTCGATGGTCATCCGGTCGTAGCCGACCTCGCGCAGCAGGTCGATCACCATCGTGAACAGGTCGCTGGACGTGCAGCGCGCGGCCCGGGCGGCCGGCACCCCGACGCCCGCGCTCACCTGCTTACCATCCAACACCCGAAGACCCCCCGCGAAACGATGTCGTACCGACCCTAGTTCGTTGCTGGCCGTTCCTGCAGGCTTTTATGAGGTGCGTCGCACCCGGCGGACGAAACGGTTACGTTTCTGTCCCACGTCGGGCGGATGAATCCCGTGGTCAGCTCCCGGTGGGCGCGAGGATCACCGGCACGGCCACGGTGTTGATCCGGGCGCCGTCGCGCGGGGACACCTCGTACACCTCGATCGTGCCGTGCTGCTCCCGGGCCGTGCGCCAGCCGACCACCAGCCGGTAGGCGCCCCGGCAGCCACTGCCGCAACTGGCGGTGCCGAAGCCGGTGGCCACCTCCCGGCCGGCGGCGTCCAGCACCCGGATGCTCACCGTGGCCTCGAACACGTCGGCGGTGCCGGTGACGGTGAGGGGGGCGGTGACCCGCTCGCCGACGCTCGGGGCGGTCACCACGATCGGCGCGAGCAGGTCCGGATAGTCGGCCCGGCCGACCGGTGCCCCGCCGGGGAAGCGGACCTGCCGGACGGTGGGGAACTGGGTGAGCGTCCACACCACCTGCGCCTCGCGCAGCCGCCGACGCTCCGCCGGGTCGTTGCCGGACGGAACGGGACCGAGCGTCGCCACGCCGTCGGTGATCCGGGTGACCTCGACACCGGCCGGCAGCAGGGTGACCATCCCGGTGGCGGCCTCGGCCGGCGTTGGCCCGGCGGCCAGTTCGGTCAGCGCGAGCCGGGACGTCGTGAGGGTGGCCGGCCGGGTGCGCCGGGTGGGGACGAGCAGGCCGTTTCGCACGTACCACAGCTCGATCGTCACCGGGTCCGCCCGGCGCGTGGCGGTGGCTGTCGGTGCCGGCGGACGCGGCGCGGTGCGGGTGGCCACCGGCGACGGTGGTGGCCCGGACGGCGGGGTGGGCGCGGAGGTCGGGCCTCCGGCGGGCGGGGTGCTGTGCGGCGGCGCGGTGGGCGCCGCGCCCAGGACGCCGGAGCGGGGCGTGCCGCACGCGCCGAGCAGAAGCGCGGCGACGAGCACCGGCACACCGACCGCGCGCCACCCGCCGCGCCGGCGCACGCTGACCGCGCCGCGCTGGCTTGCTCGGACCGCGCCGCGGCGGCTCATCCGTCACCGCCCGTCGGGCCGGCGGTCGCCGCCTCGGCGTCCTCGTCGAGGTGCCCCGCCGGGCGTGGCACGCCGCCGGGCGGCCCGTCCGGGCCGTACGCGGGCAGCTCCAGACGGAACCGGGCGCCGGCACCCGGCGCGCTGCGGACGCTCAGCACCCCGCCGAGCAGGGCGGCGTGTTCCCGGGCGATGGCCAGGCCGAGCCCGCTGCCCGGCGCGGAACGCGAGGCGTCGACCTTGTGGAACCGGTCGAACACGTGCGGCAGGTGCTCGGCGGGAATGCCCGGCCCCTGGTCGGTGACCTCGAAGACGACGAGCGCGCCCGCCCCGGTGACGGTCGCCCGGATCTCGCCGCCGCCGTGCTCGACCGCGTTGGTGACCAGGTTGGCCAGGACACGCTCCAGGCGACGCGGGTCCGTGCGCAGCGCGACCGGGTCGCCGGTGACCAGCACGCGCTCCGACCAGCCGCGCGCCGCGACGATCGTGCGCAGCAGCGCCGGCGCGTCCACCGGCTCGACGTTCGGCCGTTCCCGCCCTGCGTCCAGCCGCGAGATCTCCATCAGGTCCTCGACCAGGCGACGCAGGCGGACCACGTCGCCCACCAGCAGCCGGGCGGCCGGCCGGGCGTCGTCGGGCAGCCGGTCCAGCTGCTCGCGCAGCAGCGAGGCCGCAGCCACCAGGGCGGTCACCGGGGTACGCAGCTCGTGCGCCACATCGGCGGTGAACCGCCGCTCCCGGGCCTGCGCGGCCGACAGGGCGGCGATCTTCGACTCCAGCGCCTCGGCCATCTCGTTGAACGACGCCGCCCAGACGCTGAACTCGTCGCGCCCGCGTACCGGCAGGCGGGTGGCGAGCAGCCCCTCGGTGAGCGCCCGGGCGGCGCGGCTGGCCCGACCCACCGGCTCCAGGGTGCGGCGGGCCAGGAGATGGCCCACCCCGGCGGCGACCAGCACGACGAGCACCCAGCCGGCCAGCAGCGCGGTGCGCACCTGACCCAGGTCGGCGGCGATGTCGTCCTCCACGGTGATCACGTACAGCTCCGCGGTCGAGCCGGGGATGCGTCCGCCGACCACCAGCAGTCGGGGTCGCTGGCCCGGCGCCGAGCGCTGGTAGGCGAGCTGCCCGTCGGCGACCGCGGCCCGCAGTCGCGTGCCCAGGGCGGGGGCGTACGCGGGATGGGAGGGGCGGGTCGGGCCGTCGACGAGGACGACGTGCCGGCCGCTGCCCTCGAAGCTGGCGAGCAGTTCGGTGCCGCGCTGCTCGGTCAGGGGCAGGAACTCACCGGCGAGCAGGAGCTGGTAGCGCGCGTCGGCGGCGGCCTGGTGCAGCGAGGCGTCCAACCAGGACTGTCGCAGCAGCACTCCCGCCCCACCGGCGAGCAGGCCGGCGGACACCCCGGCGACCAGCACGAACGCGATCGTCAGCCGGCGCCGCAGGCGGCCCGGCGCCACCGCTCGTCCGGCCATCGCCGACCTCCCGTCAGAGCGTGGACAGCTTGTAGCCGGCGCCGCGCACCGTACGGATGCGCCGTGGGTGCGCCGGGTCGTCCTCGACCTTGGCGCGCAGCCGCTGCACCGCCACGTCGACGAGCCGCGAGTCGCCCAGGAAACGGTGGTCCCAGACCAGGTCCAGCAGCAGTTCCCGGGTGAAGACCTGGCCGGGGCGTCGGGCCAGCTCCAGCAGCAGACGGAACTCGGTGGCGGTCAGGGTCACCTCGCGGCCGTCGCGGCGTACCACGAAGCCGCCCGGATCGATCTCCAAGTCGCCGACGGCGATGGTGTGCGACCCGGCCGGCGCGCTCGCCCGTCGCAGCACCGAGCGGACCCGCGCCACCAGCTCGGGCAGGTCGAAGGGTTTGCGCAGGTAGTCGTCGGCGCCGCATTCGAGGCCGACCACCACGTCGAGCGTGTCGGTACGGGCGGTCAGCATGAGGATCGGCACCTGGCTCGTGCGTCGGATCTCCCGGCAGACCTCCAGACCGTCCAGGCCGGGCAGCATCACGTCGAGCACGATCGCGTCGACCGGGTGCGCTCGCCAGGTCATGAGCGCCTGCCGCCCGTCGACGGCGGTGTCGACCCGGAAGCCGGCGCGACGCAGACCGAGGGCGGTGACCTCCCGGATGGAGGCGTCGTCCTCGACCACCAGCACGCTGCCCTCCACCACCTGAGGGTAGACCCGCCGCGACGCTGCGCAGCCCTGGCGAAACGGTCGGTGTCGGCGGCCCGGTCGGGTCCGGGGCACGGAACGGTCGCCCTCGACCTTCGGCGGGTGATCCTCGATCTTGGCTACGGCTACCATCGGGTCGCCAACGCGATGGCCGTCGATGGCCAACCTGCTCCGGGCCGTCGCCACCCGCGTGACCAGTTCACCTGAGAGGACACGACGTGCAACGTCATGGCTGCGTGATCCGGCTTCGCCCGGAGCACCGGGAGACCTACCTGCGCCTACACGCCGAGGTCTGGCCGAGCGTCGAGAAGACGCTGCGCGAGGCGAACTTCCGCAACTACACCATCTTTCTCCACGACGACCTGCTCTTCGGCTACTACGAGTACGTCGGTGACGACTACGAGGCCGACCTGCGGTACATCACCGCCGACCCGCAGACTCAAGAGTGGTGGAAGCTGACCGACCCGTGCCAGGAGTCGCTCGCCGAACCCGGATCGGGGGACTGGTGGGCCCCGATGCGGGAGGTCTGGCACCTGGCCGACGAGGCGGCTGGAGAGGCAGCCGAGCAGACCCCGGCGAGCTAGCTGCCCGTGGTCGGGTGTCGCGTTGGTGGCTGCGCACGATGCCCGCTTGGCCGTCCGCCTCGACGGGCGGGCGGGCGGCCAAGCGGATCGCCCCACTGCGGCTCCACTCACCACTGGTGGGCGACGTCCAGCACGATGCGGCTGTGTGTGCCGGGGCCGGCGAGCGTGAACGTGCGGAACGGCAACCGAGCCCGTACGCCGACCGCGAAGGTGCTGTAGCCCTCGAAACTGCCGCCGAAGACGACGTCGCGCAGCGTTGAACAGCGCAGCAGGTTCGCGACGTGCTCGCCGACCGCGTAGGGCACGGTGCCCTGGTGTTCGGCGTCGTACGCCGGGGCCCGCAGCGAGACCCGCAGCAGCGCGCCCCCGGCGGTGTACGGCGACAGCGCCAGCCCCTCGCCCTCGGTCCACGTCTCGCCGTAGCCGACCGCGTAACCGTCGACCGGTCCGGCGAACTCGAAGACCACCCGGTCGTAGCAGTCGTGCTGCCCGGTCCGTACGGCGACCAGCGGGGCGTCGCTCAGCGTGCCGGCCGACTTGTCCGCGCTGCCCCAGGTGATCCCGCAGGACGCCGACCCGGTCGTGGTGCCCGCCGCGGTGCTGCTGCCCGCGCTGGCGACCAGACCGGCGAGGACGACCGCCAACGCGGTAAGTGTGCTCCTGATCCTCATGGTGCTCTCTCCGCTCGATGCCGGGGTCACGTCGCGG
The DNA here is from genome assembly GCF_040675595.1 of Micromonospora sp. NPDC049580. Lineage (NCBI taxonomy): Bacteria > Bacillati > Actinomycetota > Actinomycetes > Micromonosporales > Micromonosporaceae > Micromonospora > Micromonospora sp. NPDC049580. Next base: position 2,589 of record NZ_JBFAPG010000233.1, on the reverse strand, counting down.
CAGCGTTGCCGGTGACCCTCTGCCGTCACGGTCGCCCGCCCGCGGCACGCGAGCTTCGCCGCGGCGTAACCGCTGGGTAACAGTGGCCGGCGGCCGTCGGTCGCCGGCCGACCGCGGGGGAGTGCGTGCCCCTGCTCCGACCCGAGGTCGGGAAAGGCCCCGACCCGACGTGGCGGTGTCACCCACGCCGTCCCACAACGCGGTACTGTGCCTGGCAGTCGACACATTCGAGGTGGACCCGTGCCTACCGTCGTCGTCCTCGCGCTGACCCTCGCCCTCGCGCCCGCGCCGTCCCCATCGGCCACCTCGGGCCCGGTCGGCGACATCCTCGGTGGCGTCGGCCGGGTCGTCGACGATCTGCTCGGCGGCCAGGGTGCGCCGAGTGCGACGCCGACGCCGAGCGTCAACCCCACCGCGACGTCCGCGCCGACCCGGCCACCAGCGACCGGCCAGCCCAGCCCGACCGCGCCCGGTGCGACCGCCGCGCCCGCCGGGTCGTCGGCCGGTGTCCGAGCACCGGCCGCCCCCGGCCGGCCGGCCGAAGGCTCCGGCGCCGACGCCGACGAGGTCGCCGTGCCCGTGCGCACCGTCGACACCCCGGCGCCCGAGGTCCCGCCGGCGCTCGCCAACCCCGCCCGCGGTGGCTGGCCGCCGGTGTCCTACCTGCTGGTCGCGGCCGTCCTGGCGGTGCTGGCACTGCTGCTCCTGCGTCGCCGCGCGCCCGACTTCTCCGCCGCTCCCGCGCCGGATCCCGCTCCCGCGCCGGATCCGGACCCGGGGCCGGATCCCGACCCCGGGCCGGACAATGTCCGCCGCCTGCCGACCAGCCTCAACGCCATCTACGAGCTGGGTCGGCTGGACGAGCGGCTCGAGCAGGAACGCCGCCGCCGCACCTGACGGACGGCCTCCCGGTCGTCGGGGTCAGTGCGCCGCGTAGGCGCCCTCGCGCCGTGGAATCTCGTCGTCGTACGCCCCGACCGGTCCGCGGTAGCGGGTCGTGCCGTTCGGGTACGGCCAGGCCCCGGCGCGGCACCCGTGCAGGCCCAGCGTCTGCTGCTGCATCACCGGCGCCGGCCGGCCCCGCCCCGGGCAGCGCTCGTGACCGAACCCGAGTTTGTGCCCCACCTCGTGGTTGACCATGTACTGCCGATAGGTGGCCAGGCTCGCGCCGTAGTCCGGCACCCCCGTGACCCAGCGCGCCACGTTGAGGACCACCCGGGCGCCGTTGCGGCACGACGTGTAGCCGTCCGGCACGTCCTGGCAGAGGGTGTCGCGGGTGCCCGGGGTCGCCAGGTAGATCGTGAAGTCGGTGGGTTCGTTCGCGCCGACCCGGCGCAGCCGCCACGTCCCGTCCGCCGTCCACCCGCGAGGGTCGTTCAACGTCGCGGAGATCGCCGTGGCGATGTCGCCCACCCGCAGGCCCCGGATGTCGCGCTCCACGGCGACCCGGTAGCGCAGCAACCCGCCGGTGCTCCCGCCGCCACCCGTCGTCTCGGCCGCGGCCACCGACCAGCGGTTGCTGCCGGTGGCGGGATAGCTGACCGGCACGACCGTGGGCGCCGCCGGCGCGACACCGCCGCTTCCGGCCACTCCCGCCGGACGTCCCGTCGCGACCGGTCCCGCCGAGGGCAGGCCGGCGGGGTCCGGTCCGCTCGCGGCGCCACCGGCCGGTCCCTTCCCGGCGGCGGGCAGGCCACACCCGGTGAGCAGCGCTACGACCAGCAGCAACGCCACTGGGGGCAGATACCCCCGACGGGTAGCCTTCGTCGACATGTCTTTCTCCCCTCGCGTGCCGGTCCGCGGCGACGCGGGAGAGAAGACGGGTGAGCCCGGCAAAAGGTTGACGTCGCGAGGACTCAACCTTCGCGGAGCCTCGCCCGTCTGAAAGGGTGTGGCACGGGGGAGGGTTCGCGGTGGCGCGGGGTGACGCGGAGTTCGTCGAGTTCGCGCGGGCGGCGTCCGCGCGACTGGTGCACGCCGCGTTCCTGATGACCGGCGACCACCACCAGGCCGAGGACGCCGCGCAGACCGCGCTGGTGCGCACCTACGCGTCGTGGTCGCGAATCCACGACGACGACGCCTACGGGTACGCCCGTCGCACCCTCGTCAACCACCTGGTGGATCGGTGGCGGCGGCCGATGCGGGAGTACCCCACCGAGGAGGTGCCGGAACAGCGGCGTGGCGACGTGGCCGACGACGTGGCCACCCGGCGCTGGTTGGTCACCATCCTCGGCGCGCTGAGCCCCCGGGAGCGGGCCATCGTCGTGCTGCGCTACTACTTCGACCTGCCGGAGGCGCAGGTGGCCCGGGAACTCGCCGTATCCGTAGGCACCGTCAAGAGCACCAGCTCGCGAGCCCTGGAGAAGCTGCGCACGGCCGCGCCGCGCACGGCCGACGAGGAGGCCCGCCGATGAGCGAGCTGGACCGGCTCCGCCACGCCATGCGGGCGACCGAGCGCCCCGACGCCACGCTCGATCTGGCCACCGTCATGCGTCCGACGACCCCCAGGTGCGTGCTCTGCTGGACGCGCAGACCCCGGCCGTCGCGCTGGTTGCCAAGGCCGACATCCGCCACGTCGAGCGTGCGCTG
>NZ_JBFAPG010000232.1:0-9331 GCF_040675595.1 Micromonospora sp. NPDC049580 | reverse complement strand
GCGGCCAGCAGCGCCTGCCGGGCGACCGGATGCAGCGGCGCGGCGGTCGCCGCGTCCAGGTAGACCGAGGAGGCGCTCACGGATCAGTACGCTATCGCGACGGTATGCCCAGGATCCCCCCGATGGGGGCGGACAGTGACCCCACCACGGCCGAGTCCGTCATGGTCGAGTAATCTGCGACCGTCGGTGACGCCTTTGCCGCCGGTGCTGAGGAAAGACGCACCGCGGCGCGCTAGGGAGGCAGGACCAGGTGGTCGCAAGGAGTTCGGAGGTACGGCCGTCGGCCGTACGGCACGGTGCTGCCCCAGGGGTCGGTGGACGCCGGGGACGCGGTGCTGGTCGGCTGGCCGGGCTCGGTCTCGGGGGCGTGGCTCTGCTGGTTCTGCTCACGGGCTGTGACGTGGGTCAGACGTTCGGCGGCTTCGGTTGGCCGCAGGGCGGCATCTCGGCCGAGTCGCACCGGATGTACGACCTGTGGATCGCCTCCTGCGTCGCCGCGCTCGCGGTCGGCGTCTTCGTGTGGGGCCTGATCTTCTGGTGTGTCGTGCGCTACCGCAAGCGCGGCAACGCGCTGCCGGTGCAGACCCGTTACAACCTGCCGATGGAGTTCCTCTACACCATCGCGCCGATCCTGATCGTCTCCGTGCTCTTCTACTACACGGCGATCGTGCAGACCGACGTCGACAAGCTGTCGAAGAACCCGGACGTCACGGTCGAGGTCGTCGCCTTCAAGTGGAACTGGCAGTTCAACTACCGCGACGGTCAGGGCACTGAGGCCCGCACCACCGCGTCGACGCTCGGCACCAGTGAGGTCATCCCGGTGCTCGTGCTGCCGACCAACCGGTCCATCCGGTTCGAGGAGACCAGCCGCGACGTCATCCACTCCTTCTGGGTGCCGGAGCTGCTGTTCAAGCGGGATGTCATGCCGGGCAAGATCCGCAACGTCTTCGAGGTCTCCAGCCTGGATGCCGAGGGCGCGTACGTCGGCCGTTGCGCCGAGCTGTGCGGCAGCTACCACGCGTTCATGAACTTCGAGCTGCGGGTGGTCTCGCCGGAGAAGTACGACCAGTTCCTCGCGGCCAAGCAGAGTGGCAAGTCGACTCAGGACGCGCTGGCCGCGATCGGCGAGCAGCCGTACGCGGAGACCACGCAGCCGTTCGACACCCGACGGACGCAGAGCAACTTCAACCCGGACGACGCTCCGGCCGGCACGGGAAGCTGAGGCAGCCGCATGAAGACCGAGTGGCGTATCTTCCTGATCATCGCCCTGTTCCTCTTCGGCGCAACCGTCCTCTACGGCGCCTGGACGCACGGTGAGTCCGGCAACATCGAGTGGGTGGGCACCGTCGCCCTGCTGCTGTCGTTCCTGCTCTGCTCGATGTGCGGCGGCTTCTTCTGGTTCGTCTCCCGCCGTATCGATCTGCGCCCGGAGGACCGGCCGGACGCTGAGATCTCCGACGGCGCCGGCGAGGTCGGCTTCTTCAGCCCGGGCAGCTACTGGCCGTTCGGTCTGGCGCTGGCCGCCGCGACCGCCGCGCTGGGCATGGTGTTCTGGCAGTTCTGGCTGATCGGCGCCGGCCTGTTGGCGGTCATCTTCGCCGCCTGCGGCCTGCTGTTCGAGTACTACACCGGCACCCGGCGCACCGCCGAGCACTGATCCACCCGGTCGCCGCGGCGCGACCGACCCCGTACCACCGAGAAGGCCCGCACCCCGTCGGGGGAGCGGGCCTTCGTCGTGGCGCACCGGGATGCCGTCACGTCGGCATTGTGGAGCCGATCGGGGCGGTGCGGGTCAGGCGGCGTGGCGGCGGGTGGGCTGGCGACGTCGGCGATCGGCCAGCCGGGTGACGGGGGCGGCGAATGTGGCGATCACCACGGCCGCGCCGCAACCGGTGCAGATCAGCTCGGGACAGTCGCTGCCGTGGCCGTCGACGCAGGGCGGCGCCTCGAACGGTGCCACGCCCTCGCAGACATCGCAGTAGAGATCGCGGTGCGACACGGGCGTCTCCTCTCACTCCAGGCGAACCGCCCCCGAAATGCGACAGCGACGCACAACGGAAGCGGAGAACTACTCGCCTGTAGTTTCCCACGCGGGTCCGACAAATCCCCGCGCCCGCCGGTCGGGCGCCGTTCCGCAGGCCCCGACGTCACCGGACGTGATCCACCCGACATCAGTGAAGTCGGGGTATCCGGGCCGGCCGAACACCCCGATTCCAGGAACCCGGGTCGATCACGCAGCACGCGCCTCCCGGGCCGGGGATCAGGCGGTGGTGGCGGTCTCGATCCAGCGGTCCAGAGTGGCCGCCGCAGCGCCCGAGTCGATGGAGTCGGCGGCGCGGTCCAGGCCGGCGCGCAGCGCCTCGGTCAGGTCGCCGTCCAGCGGACCCTGGGTCGCGAGCGCCGCCGCCGCGTTGACCAGCACCGCGTCGCGGACCGGGCCGGTCTCACCGGCCAGCAGGCGACGAGCCACGCCGGCGTTGTACGCGGCGTCACCGCCGCGCAGGTCGCCGAGGGTGGACCGGGGGACACCCAGGTCGGTCGCGTCCAGCACGGCCTCGCGTACGGTGCCGCCCTGCGCCGCCCACACCCGGGTCGGCGCGGCGGTGGTGAACTCGTCCAGCCCGTCCTCGCCCCGCATCACCAGCACCGAGTCGCCCCGGGCGGCGAACACGCCGGCCATCACCGACGCCATCCGTGCGTCGAAGCAGCCGACGGCGCCGGCGCGGGGGCGGGCCGGGTTGGTCAGCGGGCCGAGGAAGTTGAACACGGTGGGCACGCCCAGCTCCCGGCGGACCGGCCCGGTGTGCCGCATCCCCGGGTGGAACCGGGCGGCGAAGCAGAACCCGATGCCGGCCTCGGTGACGCAGCGCACGATGGCGTCCGGGTCGAGGTCGAGCGGGACACCGAGGAACTCCAGCAGGTCGGCGGTGCCGCAGGAGGACGACGCGGCCCGGTTGCCGTGCTTGACCACCCGGACGCCGGCGCCCGCCACGACCAGCGCGGCCATGGTGGAGATGTTGACCGTGTGGGCGAGGTCACCGCCGGTGCCCACCACGTCCAGAGCGGTCGAGCGCAGGTCGTCGGGAAGGTCGACCGGGACGGCCCGGCTCAGCATGGTCTCCACCAAGCCGGCCAACTCGGCCGAGGTCTCGCCCTTGGCCCGTAGCGCCACCGCGAAGCCGGCGACCTGCGCGGCGCCCGCCGAGCCGGCCATGATCTCGCCCATGGCCCAGGCGGTGTCGGCGGTGGACAGCTCCTCGCCGCGCAGCAGCGAGTTGAGCAGGTGCGGCCAGGTCCGATCGCCCATGGCGGGCCTCCCGAGCGTACGAAGTGCGGGTGGGCTGGAATCGGCGCCGGCTGGTCCGGCGCCGTGTCGGTGCCGGAGAGCGGGGGACGTCAGGCGGGTGCGTGCGTCCGCAGCAGCTCGGCCACCGTGCTGCCGGTGGTCACCGGGTCGAGCGGGTGCACAAGCGTCGCGTCGACCTCGGCGTACGCGGCCAGCCATCGGTCCGCGGCGCGGGCGATCACCAGGCAGGTGGGCGGGGCGGCGTCGTCCCGATCGTCCTTGATCTGGCGGGCGATGCCGATGCCGCCGCCGGGGCTCGCCTCACCGTCGAGCACCAGCAGGTCGATCTCGTAGTCGTCGACCAGCCGGATGGTCTCGGCGTACGTCGACGCGTCGACGAACTCGATCTGCAGCCCGGGCGCGGGCCGGGTGCCGACAGCGAGCCGCATCCGGTCACGGACCTGCGGGTCGTCGCTGTAGAGCAGGACGGTGCACAGACGATCGCTCATGGCTGACAGGCTCCCACCTCGTAGCTGCCCGCCGATCGTACCGGTCGACGTGACGTAGCCGACATCCCGCCCGACGCTCGGCCGCTGGCGTACCGTCTGCGCAGCTCAGGTCGTCGCGGCGTCGGCGGCGCGCTCGCGGGCCTCCTGGCGGTCCAGCTCGCGGTCCACCCGGCGGGCCTCCCGCTCGGACTGCTTCACCCACTGCACGACCAGCACCGCGAGCATGGTCACACTGACGAACTCACCGCCGGCCCAGAGGATGCCGCCGGCGACCACCTGGTCGGCCTTGGGGTCGGACCAGCTCAGGTTGAGCGACGGGTACCAGTCGCCGCCGAACAGGGTGGTGCTCTGCATGATGGTGAGCCCGAGCACGGTGTGGAACGGCACGGAGAGCAGCATCAGCAGGGCCCGCGCCGGGTACGGCCAGCGGCCCGGGAGCGGGTCGAGGCCGAGCAGCGGCCAGAAGAACACGCAGCCGGTCATGATGAAGTGCGCGTGCACCAGCTCGTGTGCCCAGGCGTGTTCCAGGGTGAAGCGGTACAGGTCGCTGAAGTACAGCGCGAACGGGTTGACCACGAAGATGGCGAACGCCACCAGCGGGAAGCTGTAGACCCGGGCGACGCGGCTGTGCACGATCGCCAGGAGGCGCTTGCGCGGCCCGACGGGCAGGGTCCGCAGGGCCAGCGTCATCGGTGCGCCCAGCGCCAGGAAGATCGGCGACACCATGGAGAGCACCATGTGCTGGACCATGTGCACCGACAGCAGCGCGGTGTCGTAGGCGTGCAGCCCGCTGACCGTGACCAGCGCGATACCGCCGAGGCCGGGGCCGAGGAAGAACACCGTACGGGCGATCGGCCAGCGGTCCCCGCGGACGCGCAGCCGGTGCACCCCGTAGAGGTAGAGGCCGGCGGCGAGCACCAGGCCGAGGGCCAGCCAGCTGTCCAACCGGGTCTCGGTCAGCACCGCGCCGACGGTGAACGGTGGCGGGGTCGCCTCGGCCCCGGCGGCGAGCACCGACGGGCCAGCCGGAGTGGCCGCGAGCACATCGGCCGGGACGGCCGAGGTGGCGGCGAGGATCGGATCGACGTGCAGCACGCTTTTCAGGCTAGGCCAGGCGAACCGGACCCTGACGCCCGGGCCACGGAAGGCGCAGGTTTGCCACCCCGCTGATCGCCGGCCCCGGTCAGGGGCAATAATGACGGCGTGACTGCGGCCCCAGCCATTGACAAGAGCCGGATCCACTCTTTGACGCGACCCAACATGGTCAGCGTCGGGACGATCGTGTGGCTCTCCAGCGAACTCATGTTCTTCGCGGCGCTCTTCGCGATGTACTTCTCGATCCGCGCGGCTGCGCCGGAGCAGTGGGAGAAGCACACCGAGTCGCTGAACATCCCGTACGCGACCACCTTCACGGTGATCCTCGTGCTGTCCTCGGTGACCTGCCAGCTCGGCGTCTTCGCGGCGGAGAAGGGTGACGTGCACGCGCTGCGCCGCTGGTTCACCGTCACCTTCGTGATGGGCCTGATCTTCGTGCTCGGCCAGGTGAACGAGTACCGCCACCTGGTGGCGGACGGCGTCAAGATCAACGTTGACGGCTACGGCTCGATGTTCTACCTGACGACCGGCTTCCACGGCCTGCACGTGACCGGCGGTCTGATCGCCTTCATCATCTTCATGGTCCGCACGACCATGGGCCGGTTCACCCCGGCGCAGGCGACCTCGGCGATCGTCGTGTCGTACTACTGGCACTTCGTCGACGTCGTGTGGATCGGCCTGTACGCCATGATCTACTGGCTTCAGTGATCTTGGCGCGTCACGAACCGCGCCGCTGCTCCGTCCCCTGAGACAAGGTCCAACCGGTTAAGGACACAGCTCATGACTTCTGACAACGACCGCCGACGCGGCCTGCTCGCGCGGTTGCGCGGGCGGCCCGCCGCGCGCAGCAGGGGCCGCCGCCGGCTGGGCGCCGCGGTCCGGCTGTTCGCCGCGCTGATGCTCGCCGGCGGCGCCTACACCGTCTTCGCCCCCGGTGCCCAGGCGCAGGACAATCCGCCGCTGACCGGCGCCGCGGCCGAGGGCAAGGCGCTGTTCGACGTTAGCTGTGTGACCTGCCACGGACGCAACGCCCAGGGCGTCGAGGGCCGCGGGCCGAGCCTGATCGGCGTCGGCGCGGCCTCGGTCGAGTTCCAGGTCAGCTCGGGCCGTATGCCGCTGGCCCGCCAGGAGGCCCAGGCGCACCGCAAGCCGCCGGTCTTCACCGACGAGCAGACCCGTCAGCTCGGCCAGTACATCCAGGAACTGGGTGGCGGCCCGATCGTGCCGGAGGGTGACGACCTCCGCGAGAACGGCAACGTCGCGGCCGGCGGGGAGCTCTTCCGGATCAACTGCTCGCAGTGCCACGCCTTCGGCGGTGGCGGTGGCGCGCTCTCGTCCGGCAAGTTCGCCCCGAGCCTGCACCCGGCGACCGACCGGCAGATCTACGCGGCGATGCTGAGCGGCCCGCAGAACATGCCGGTGTTCGGTGACAACCAGATCACGCCGGAGCAGAAGGCCGACATCATCGCCTACATCCAGGAGACGCTGAAGACCGACCAGGACCCGGGCGGGTTCAACCTCGGTCGGTACGGGCCGTCCACCGAGGGCCTGGCGATCTTCCTGGTTGGCATTGTGGCGCTCGTGTTCGCTAGCCTGTGGATTGCGGGTAAGTCGTGACCGAGCGGATCTTCAGATTCAGTGCCGTGGTGCCGCTCGGCGCCACCCGTAGCGAGGTGACGGCATGAGCACGCACACCGAGCACCAGGCCCCGCAGGGCCAGGAGCCGCTCGACGTGAACGACCCCCGGCTGACCCGGTTCGACATCGTCCGTGAGGGCGCGCGTCGGGACGACATCGAGATCGTGCACTACGAGCCGCAGGTGCTGCCCGGCACGAAGGCCGAGCGTCGGCTGACCCGGGTGGTGGCCGGCTTCTTCCTGATCACCGGCCTGGCGGCGACCGCGTTCCTGGCCATCTACATCTGGTGGCCGTGGCAGTACGCGCCGGGCCGCGGCGGCGACAAGTTCTACACCCCGCTGCTGGGCGCCACCCTCGGCATCGCGCTGCTCGCCGTCGGCTTCGGCATCCTGACCTGGGGCAAGAAGTTGCTGCCCAAGGAGGTCTCGATCCAGGACCGGCACGAGGGCGCGGTGGACGCCGACGGTCGCACCATCACCGGCCAGACCATGCTCTACATGGCCGACGAGCTGGGTGTGAAGCGTCGTCCCCTGCTCGGCATCTCGCTGCTGGCCGGTCTCGCGCCGGTCGCCGCGGTCGCGGCGGCGCCGCTGGTCGGCGGTCTGATCTCGCAGCCGCACAAGAACAACCAGATGTTCACCACCGGGTTCGCCACCGCCGAGGGCGGCGAGCGGATCCGCCTCGTCCGCGAGGACGGCCGCCCGGTTCGCCCGGCGGACATCAGCACCGGTGGTCAGCTGACGGTCTTCCCGGGCATCGAGCACGGTGTGAGCAACCGGCACGCCGACTCGCCGACGCTGCTGATCCACCTGCGTGACTCGGACGCGCAGGAGTCACGCCGGGCCAACGAGCGGGTCGGCCACGGCGACTACATGTGGGGCAACTACGCGGCGTTCTCCAAGATCTGCACGCACGCCGGCTGCCCCGCGAGCCTGTTCGAGCAGCAGACCAACCGGCTGCTCTGCCCGTGCCACCAGTCCCAGTTCCTGATCACCGACAACGCCCGGCCCGTCTTCGGCCCCGCCAGCCGGCGGCTGCCGCAGCTGCCGATCGAGGTGGACTCCGAGGGCTTCTTCGTGGCGAAGTCCGACTACACCGAGACCGTCGGGCCTGATTTCTGGGAGCGGCCATGAAGCGTCGAAAGTTTGACCTGGCAGCCACGCCGGGCAAGGCCGCGGTGGGGGTGGACGACCGCTTCCAGGTGGCCACCCCGCTCCGTCGGCTGCTGAACAAGGTCTTCCCGGACCACTGGTCGTTCCTGCTGGGCGAGATCGCGCTGTTCTCGTTCGTCGTGCTGCTCCTGACCGGTGTGTTCCTCACCTTCTTCTACGAGCCGGCGATGACCGAGGTGGTCTACGACGGCAGTTACGCGCCGTTGCAGGGCACGCCGATGTCCGCCGCGTACGCCTCCAGCCTGGACCTGTCGTTCGACGTCCGCGGCGGCCTGGTGATGCGGCAGATGCACCACTGGGCGGCGCTGCTGTTCATGGCCGCGATCGTCGTGCACATGCTGCGGGTGTTCTTCACCGGCGCATTCCGCAAGCCGCGCGAGACCAACTGGATCATCGGCTCGCTGCTGTTCTGGGTCGGCTTCCTGGCCGGCTTCACCGGCTACTCGCTGCCGGACGACGGTCTGTCCGGCACCGGCCTGCGGATCGCCTCGGCGATCATGCTGTCCATCCCGGTGATCGGCTCCTGGCTCACGTCGTCGATCTTCGGTGGCGAGTTCCCCGGCACGATCATCATCAGCCGGTTCTTCATCGCCCACGTCCTGCTGATCCCGGGTCTGCTGCTCGCGCTGATCAGCGCCCACCTGGGCCTGGTCTTCAAGCAGAAGCACACCCAGTGGCCCGGCCCCGGCCGGACCAACGGCAACGTGGTCGGCGAGCGGATGTTCCCCCGCTACGCGCTGAAGCAGGGCGGCTTCTTCATGGTCGTCTTCGGCGTCATCGCGCTGCTGGGCGGTCTGTTCCAGATCAACCCGATCTGGCTGTTCGGCCCGTACGAGGCCTGGGTGGTCTCGGCCGCCAGCCAGCCCGACTGGTACGTCATGTTCCTCGACGGCTCGACCCGACTCATGCCGGCCTGGGAAATCAACATCCCGATCGGCGACCACTACGTCATCCCGCCGCTGTTCTGGCCGACGGTCGTGCTGCCCGGCATCCTGGTCGGCCTGTCGACGATGTACCCGTTCCTGGAGGCCCGGCACCTCAAGGACCGCAAGAGCCACAACCTGCTTCAGCGGCCCCGCGACGTTCCGGCCCGTACGGCCGTCGGCGCCATGGCCGTCTCCTTCTACGTCGTCTTGACGCTCTCGGGCGCCAACGACGTGATCGCCGACAAGTTCCAGATCAGCCTGAACGCGATGACCTGGGCGGGCCGGGTCGGCCTGCTGGTGGTCCCGCCGCTGGCGTACTACGTCACCTACCGGCTCTGCCTGGGTCTGCAGCAGCACGACCGGGAGGTGCTCGCGCACGGCGTGGAGACCGGCATCATCCGGCGCCTGCCGGACGGCCGGTTCGTCGAGGTGCACCAGCCGCTCAGCGCGGCGAACGGGCACGCGGACGGCCACGGTGAGCTGGACTACGTCGGCTGGGTGGTGCCGAAGAAGATGAACCGGCTCGGGGCCCTCGGCCCGGCGGTCCGGGGCTTCTTCTACCCGATCGAGAAGCCGGTCGAGGCGCCGGTCTCGCCGGGTCACCCGCCGGTCGAGTCCCGGCCCGAGCGCGCGGAGATCGGCAGCGGCGAGAGCCGCCACTGACCTCCCGACAGCACCGTCACGTGGCGCCCGCCGGACTTCCGGC